>JAIEPP010000384.1 GCA_019748335.1 Xanthobacteraceae bacterium | reverse complement strand
CGACAGCCGCGCCAGATTGCGAAAAATGTTGCCGCCGCGAACGAAGTCTTCGACGCGATAGCGCAGCAGATTGGCGCCGGCGCTTTCGACCAGTTGCACGTAAGGCAGCTTGTTCTCCAGCGCCATTTCCTGCACCCGGATGGTCTTGTCGAGGCCGTAAGGTTGCAGCGCGCCGGCATCGATACCGGAATCGTTGGCGCTGATCATGCAGCGGATGCCGGCGACAAAGCCGATACCGGCGATCAGCCCGCCGCCGGGCACGCTCTTGTCCGCGTCCGGCACGTCGAACATGTAACCCGCGAGCGTCGACAGCTCGATAAAGGGCGTGCCGGGATCAAGCACCAGCGCCACGCGCTCGCGCGGCAGCAACTGCCCGCGCTTGTGGAATCGGTCCTTGGCGCCAGCCGAAGCGGCGCGCGTCCGCTCCTCCAGCATCCGCATCCGCGCAATCAGCGCCAGCATGCCGTCGCGGTTGGCCTTGTAGGTGGCACCACCGGTGGCGATTGTCGATTCGAGGATGGCCATCGGCGGCTTACTTCCCGGTAAAATGTTCGCTGAACGCTTGACGCAACTCGACCTTGCGCAATTTCCCCGTCGCCGTCATCGGCATTTCATCGAGGATGCGAATGAATTTCGGCACCTGGAATCCGCCGAGATGCTTGCGGCAATGTTCGGCGATCCCGGCTTCATCGGCCTGCGCGCCCGGCTTGAGCTTGACGAAGGCCGACACCGCCTCACCCCATTGTGGATGCGGCAGACCGACCACGGCGGCGTTCTGCACCGCGGGATGCGCCAGCAGCGTCTCCTCGATCTTGACGGAGGCGACGTTCTCGCCGCCGGACTTGATCATGTCCTTCTTGCGGTCGAGGAACAGGATCTCGCCGTGTTCGTCGATCAAAGCGAGGTCGCCAGTATGGTGCCAGCCGAACTTGCGCGCCTCTTCGGTTGCCTTCGGATCCTTGTAATAGCCCAGCATCACGTTCGGACCGCGATGCACGAGCTCGCCCGCCTCGCCGCGCGGCAGCAGGTTGCCGTTGTCGTCCATGATGGCGGTCTCGTTGACGATCAGCGACTCGCCCCAATAGTTGCCAAAGCGCATCAGCTGGCGATCCGGCTGCGACATCGTGGTGGCCGGGTACATTTCGGTCTGGCCCGAGGAGAGCACGAAATTCGGGCACATGTCGGCCATCGCCCGCTCCAGCAGCGGCCGGCCCATCGGCGCCATCGTGTACATGCAGGTCCGCAAGCCGGAGAGATCAAACTCCTTGCGCCGCGGATGATCGAGGATCGCCTGGTACATCAGCGACAGCCCGACAAACACGGTGAGCTTGTCGCGGACGATGGCTTCCATGCAGACCACGGGATCGAAGCCACGCATCAGCGCCATGCGGCCGCCGACCGACAGATAGCTCAGCAGCAATACGTGCCCGGCGCAGTGGAACAGCGGAAACTGCCCGGTGATGCCATCCTCGCGACCGAGCTTCATCTCGATGCAATTGCTCATCACGGCCATCACCACCGCCAGGTGGCAGTGCATCGCGCCCTTCGGCCGCGACGTCGTGCCCGAGGTGTAGATGATCATCGCCAGATCGCGCTCGTCGAACTCGATCTCGGGCTCGACGTCGGACTGGCCCTTGATCAGGTCGGTGAAATTCTCAAGGCCGGTCGCCGCGACCTTGCCGGCCAGGTCGATCGCGATCATCTGCATGCCGCGTTTTTCCAGCGCGGCGCGACGGTCGGGCTGCGCATGCAGCATGTCGTCGATGATGGCGAAGCGCACCTCGGCGTGGTCGAGGATATAGTCCATATCCGCCGGACCCAGCATGGTGTTGATGGGGACCCAGACCAGACCGGCCCGATGGATGCCGAACAGCGCTTTGACGAATTCGACCGAGTTGTTGCAGATGGTCGAGATCTTGTCGCCCGGCTTCAACCCGCGCTGCACCAGGTAGTTGGCAAAGCGGTTGGCGTCGCGCTCGATCTCGCTGAAGGTGACGCGGCGCGCGCCATCCGTGAGCGCCACACGATCCCGAAACCGCGCCGCGGCGCGCTTGAGCAGATCGCCGATCGCGACGCGGCCGATGCGGCCGGGACCGGACACGCCGCCGGTTGCGGTGAGGTTGGTCATGTTTTCCGCTCCCGTGAAACTCCGTCATTGCGAGGAGCAAAGCGACGAAGCAATCCATTCTTTCTTCGCGTGGCGAGATGGATTGCTTCGCTTCGCTCGCAATGACGGGCCTAACGTCTAATGCCTGGTCCCGAAAATCTGCCGCGCTTCGGCGGGGCTGGCGATCTCGCGGCCGGCGCGCCGGGCGCAGGCGGCGATGGCTTCGATCAACTGCCCGTTGGAAGTCACCTTGGTGCCGTCGGCGAGATAGAAGGTATCTTCCAGCCCGGTGCGCAGGTGTCCGCCCAAATCAGCGCAGCGCTGGTGCAGCGGCCAGATTTCGGCGCGCCCGATCGCTGTGACCTGCCAGCGCCCTTCCGGCAGTTTCAGCTTCAGCAGGATCGGCAGCAAGTCCGGATCGGCCGGCATCCCTGACGCGACGCCCATCACGAAGTTATATTCCAGCGGGCCTGCATACATGCCGGTCTGCCGGTACATGTTGACGCAACGCACGATGCCGACGTCGAAGCACTCGAATTCCGGAATCGTGCCGGCCACCTTCATGACGTCGAGATAATCCTGAACCTTTTCGACCGCGTTATCGAACATCATCGGCGGCCAGGCCCAGGTGTTGTCGGACTTGACCTTGAGATAATTCAGCGAGCCGGCGTTACAGGCTGCGATCTCCGGCTTGGTCTCGCGCACGCAGTCGAGCGCGCCCTGATAGTTCGGCCCCGAGGTGCCGGTGGTGTGATTGATGATGACGCCCGGGCAGGCTTCGCGGATCGCCTGCTGGATTTCCCTGGAGACGCTGACGTCCCAGGACGGCAGATGGCCCTTGTTCGGCTCCTGCTGGCGCAGGTGGACGTGCATGACGCTGGCGCCGGCGTTGAAGGCGGCCTTGGCCTCGCGCGCCATCTGCTCGGGCGTGACAGGCACGTTGTGCTGTTTCGGATCAGTCAGCACGCCGTTCAGCGAGCAGGTGATGACGGCCTTGTCGCTCATGGATCAGCCTTTTGATTCCCGGAAGCTTTCGATTGCTTTCGCGATCATGCGGCCGGGATCAACTGGCTTCTTGCGTCCATGCGCTATTGTCGGCCTCGACGCGCCCGCTGCTATAGATCGCAAGATCGCGCGAGCCGGAAAAGATCGCGCGCGGTTTCAGGCCATAGAAGCGGCGGATCGAGTGGCTGAAATGCGTGGAGTCGGGATAGCCGATATCCTGCGCCAGATGCGCGAGGTTGATGTCCTGGTTGGCGAAGTGCAAGAGATGCCGCGCACGCTTCCAGGCGCGGAACGAGCGGAACGAAATTCCGGTCTCTTCCTTGAACAGGTGCAGGAAGCGCGACGGCGACAATCCGGCCTCGGCGGCGCAGCTTGCCGCGGTCACCGGCTCGCCGCAGAATTTTCCGATCTGCACGATCGAGCGCGCCACCCGCGGATCGAGCGCGCGCGGGGCCAGCACTTCGCCGAGGCACAGCAAATCGAATTCGGCATTGGAGATGTCGTTGCCGCCCTGCCGCTCGCGCAAGGCGATATAGGCGGCGCGAATCCGGTTGGCGAAGTTGGCGCTCTCGGGTCCTGTGAGGCGTTTGACGAGATCCTCGAACACGCCCGGCGGAACGCTCTCCGGCTCGATCACGAGACTGAGCACCGAGCGGTAGTCGCTGGCGATGGTGTGCCGGATATTCGGCAGCACGGCGGCGAGTTCGCCGCGGGTCTCGCGGCCATCGGCCGTCGTCAGCCACAGCCCGCCCTCGATCGCGACATAGACGTTGAAGGCACCCGAGCAGCGCGCCCGCGGACGGCCGAGCAGCCCGGCGTAAAACACGCGCTCCGGGGTGATCAGCATCAGATGGCCGGATTTGTGGCCGCTCTTGTGCGCTATGTCGTCCATGGCAAATCCTCCTCGCGCGGCTCTTTGGCCGCGGCGACAGGGATCAACCATAGCGGAAAATGGGGGTCTGTCACCGGCCAGATTTGGTCGAATGTGGCCGGAAAAAGCTCGTGAAACCGTCATTGCGAGCGAAGCGAAGCAAGCCATGGTTCAGCGAGCAAGACTGGATTGCTTCGTCGCTTTCGCCCCTCGCAATGACGGCAAACTGACTACGGCCGCACCCTCGCCTTCACGCCCTGCTCGACGCCAGCCTTTTGTTCCGCTGCGACCGCCCGCTTGTAGCCGTCACGTTGCTGCAACCGGGCCCAATAGGCACTGACATTGGGTCCGAAATCCTTCGCCAGCCCGATATTACCGGCCAGCCGCAGCGCATAGCCGATCGCGATATCCGCTGCGGTAAACCGGCCGGCGCAGAGAAACTCGCTATTGGCCGTGGCGGCCTCGACCGAGCGCAGCCGGCCGAGGAACCACTTGGCGTAATCGCCGGCGACCTGCGGGTTGCGACGCTCTTCCGGTTCGAGCTGACTGTATCTCAGCACCAGCGTCTGCGGAAAGGTCAGCGTGGCATCGCTGAAATACATCCAGTTCAGGAAAGCGCCATAGGCGGGCTCGTCGACCCCGACCACCAGCGGCGTCGGCCCGTGCCGCGTACCGAGGTAGTGGCAGATGCCTGACGATTCCGTCATTTTGGTATCGCCGTCGACCATGAAGGGAATGGTGCCGAGCGGATTGATCGCCATGTATTCCTTGGCGAACACCCGCGGCGGGAACGGCAGCATTTTCAGCTCGTAGGGCAGCCCCATCTCCTCCAGCATCCAGAGCGGACGAAACGAGCGCGCGGCATCGCAGTGATAGAGCGTGATCATCGAGCATTTCCTCAGATTTGTTCGGGCCAGTTTAGGACGAGGATGGCGCAGGCGCCAAGGCGCACGTGAAAAGGCGCATGTAGGAGGCGCGCATGTCAGTTGCTGTGCTTCTTCAGCTCGAGGCGCGCGATCTGGTTGCGATGGACCTCATCGGGCCCGTCAGCCAGACGCAGCAGCCGCGCGGTGGCATAGGCCGCCGCCAGTCCGAAGTCGTTGCTGGTGCCGGCGCCGCCATGGGCCTGGATCGCCCAGTCGATCACCTGGCAGGCCATGTTCGGCACCGCCACCTTGATCATCGCGATTTCGGCCCTGGCCGTCCTGTTGCCGACCGTATCCATCATGTGCGCGGCATGCAGCGTCAGCAGCCGCGACTGCTCGATCATGATGCGCGATTCCGCGATTCGTTCCTGCGTCACCGTTTGTTCCGAAACCGGCTTGCCGAAGGCGACGCGGCTCCGGGTCCGCACGCACATCTTTTCCAGCGTCCGTTCGGCGAGGCCGATCAGCCGCATGCAGTGATGAATGCGGCCGGGGCCGAGGCGTCCCTGCGCGATCTCGAAACCGCGGCCCTCGCCGAGCAGCATGTTTGATACCGGTACGCGTACATTCTCGAAGACGACTTCCGATGCCCTGTCAGGCACGCCGTAGAATCCGAACACCGGTATAGGCCGCAGCACTTTCACGCCCGGCGTGTCCATCGGCACCAGGATCATCGACTGCTGGCGATGGCGATCCGGATTTTGGGGATCGGTCTTGCCCATGAAGATGCAGATCTTGCAGCGCGGATCGGTGGCATTGGTGGTGTACCACTTGCGGCCGTTGATGACGTAGTCATCGCCGTCACGGACGATCGAGCTCTCGATATTGGTGGCGTCGCTGGAGGCCACCGCCGGCTCGGTCATCGCAAAGCAGGAGCGGATTTCGCCGGCCAATAGCGGTTTCAGCCAGCGCTCCTGATGCTCCCGCGTGCCGTAGCGCGCCAGAACTTCCATGTTGCCGGTGTCGGGCGCCGAGCAGTTGAACAGTTCCGGCGCCAGATGCGACCGTCCCATCACCTCGCATAGCGGCGCATATTCGAGGTTGGTCAGCCCGGCGCCGTGCTCGCTTTCGGGCAGGAACAGATTCCACAGCCCGGCTTCCCGCGCCTTCGGTTTCAGCTCCTCGACGACCGGATAGACCTGCCATGGTCCCAGTCCCTCGGCTTCCTTGTAGAACCGCTCCTCGTTCGGATAGACGTGGCGATCCATGAACAATTCAAGCCGGTGCTTGAGCTCGGTGATCTTCTGGCTCTGTTCATAGAACATGGTCACGCCCCCTATTTCTTCGCGCCCGGCAGCGTGCCCATCATCTTGCACAGCACCGTCAGCATCACTTCGTCGGCGCCGCCGCCGATCGAGGTCAGGCGGCTGTCGCGATAGGCCCGGCTGACCGGGGTCTCGTTCATGAAACCCATGCCACCCCAGAATTGCAGGCAGGCGTCCGTGAGTTCGCGGCCCAATCGCCCGGCCTTGAGTTTCGCCATCGTCGCCAATCGCGTCACGTCCTCGCCCGCGACCAGCGCCTCGGCGGCGCGGTAGATCAGCGCCCGCAACAGCTCAACCTCGGTCTGCATTTCCGCGAGCTTGAAATGGACGGTCTGGTTGTCGAGGATCGACTTGCCGAACGCCTGGCGGTTACGGGTGTATTCGATCGTCTCTGATATGATGAACTCGTGTGCCTTGAGACAGGCGGCCGCGCCCCACAGCCGCTCCTCCTGGAACTGGACCATCTGGTAGGTAAAGCCCTTGCCCTCGTCGCCGATGCGGTTGCGCTTGGGCACCCGGACATTGTCGAAGAAGATCTGCGCGGTGTCGGAGGAGCGCATGCCCATCTTGTCGAGCTTGCGCGCGATCTGCACGCCCTTGCTCTTCATGGGCACGCAGATCAGCGACTTGTTGCGATGAGCCTGGTCGTCGCTGGTATTGGCGAGCAGGCAGATCCAGTCGGCCTGGGTGCCGTTGGTGATCCACATCTTGCCGCCATTGATGACGTAGTCGTCGCCGTCGGAGCGCGCCCGGGTCTTGATCGAGGCGACGTCGGAGCCGGCGCCCGGCTCGGAGACGCCAATGCAGGCGACGGCGTCGCCGGCGATGGCGGGCGCCAGAAATTCGCGGCGCACCTCATCGGAGCCGAATCGCGCCAGCGCCGGGGTCGCCATGTCGGTCTGAACCCCGATCGCCATCGGCACGCCGCCGCAGGTGATGGCGCCGAGCTCTTCGGCCATCATCAGCGCGTAGCTGTAATCGAGCCCCTGGCCACCGAATTCGACCGGCTTGTTGAGGCCGAGAAAGCCGAGCTCGCCGAGCTTCTTGAACAGCGCATGCGCCGGAAAAATATCAGCCTTCTCCCATTCGTCGACGAACGGATTGATTTCGGCGGCGATGAATTTTTGAAGGATGCGGCGCGGTTCGTCGTGGTCGGTGGTGAAGAGCATGGTTCGATTAGACTCCAGTTGCATCAAGACCGCGCTTCACCCTCCCCTGGAGGGGGAGGGTCGGCCGCGCAGCGGCCGGGGTGGGGTGACGGTCCCTCAACTCGGGCACCTTTCAAGACGAGAGGCTTTCACCCTACCCCGCCTCACATTTCGCTACGCTCCATGTGAGTCGACCCTCCCCCTCCAGGGGAGGGTAAGACAATTTCACAACCCCATCTGCCGCGACGCCAGATCCTTCATGATCTCTTCGGTGCCGCCGCCGATGGCGTTGACCTTGACCTCGCGGTAGATGCGCTCGACCTTGATGCCGCGCATGAAGCCGGCGCCGCCGAAGATCTGCACCGCCTCGGAAGCGCAGAACGCCATGGTCTGGGTCGCCTGGTTCTTCATCATGCAGATTTCGGCGACCGGGCTCTCGCCCTGCCCGAGCCGCCACGCCAGCATTTCCAGCATCGCCTGCGATGCCGCGACCTTCTGCGCCATGTCGACCAGCTTGTGGCGGATCACCTGGTGCTGCGCGATCGGCTTGCCGAAGGTCTTGCGCTCCTTGGCATAGGCGATCGCGTCCTCGACGCAGACGCGCGCATAGGCGGTGCAGCTCGCCGCCATGCCCATGCGCTCGCTGTTGAAGTTATGCATGATGATCTTGAAGCCCTGGCCTTCCTCACCGATCAGGTTCTCGACCGGCACCCGGCATTCGTCAAAATGCAGCGTCGCGGTATCCGACGCCCACCAGCCCATCTTCTTCAGCTTGGTGCGCGACAGGCCGGGCGTATTGCCCTCGATCAGGAGCATGCTGACACCGCCCGGGCCGTCGCCGCCGGTGCGCACCGCGACGGTCAGATAGTCAGCCCGCATGCCCGAGGTGATAAACGTCTTCTCGCCGCTGACGACGTAATGGTCGCCGTCGCGCCGCGCCTTGGTGCGGAGATTGGCGACGTCGGAGCCGCCGCTCGGCTCGGTGATCGCCAGCGCCGAAATTTTCTTGCCGGCCAATACATCCGGCAGCACCCGCGCTTTCACCTCGGGGCGGGCGGCACGTGCGATCGGTGGCGAGCCTATGGTGTGGCTCATCAAGCTCGAACTGACCCCGCCAGCGCCAGCGCGCGCCAGTTCCTGCGACGCCACGATCTTCATGAACTGGTCGGCCGGCACGCCGCCAAACTCTTCCGGAAAACCGAGCCCCAGCAGCCCGATCTCGGACGCCTTGGCATACAGCTCGCGCGGAAACTCACCCGCCTCGTCCCATTCATGGGCATAGGGCTCGATCTCGCGCGCGACAAAGCGGCGCATCACGTCGCGGAACGCCTCGTGCTCCGGCGTGTAAAAGGGGTTCTGTGCTCGCGTCCGTTCCAGCATTTCCATTCTCCCGGATAACGACGTTGCCCTGATTTGCCTGCTGCAAACTTGCGTTCAGCGGCTGGCCAGCAACTCAACGCAAGACCATCGCCCCGGTCCTGCCTAGCCTTTGCAAAAAACAAAATACCACATACGGCCATTGGCCGGGGAGATGAAGCATGATCCGATCGAGCAGACTCGCCCCGGCAGCCCTTTTGTCGGCGGCTTTGTCGCTGGCCGCCTGGACGGCGGCCTCCGCCCAGCAACCCGGCATCACGGATACCGAAATCAAATTCGGCAACATCATGCCGTATAGCGGACCGGCGTCCGCGCTCAGCGTCACCGGCAAGGTCTTTGCCGCCTATTTCGACATGATCAACGAAAAGGGCGGCGTCAACGGGCGCAAGCTCAACATGATCTCGCTCGACGACGGATTTTCGCCACCGAAGACGGTCGAGGCCACCCGCCGGCTGGTCGAGAACGACAACGTCGCTTTCATGTTCGGCACCATGGGCACCGCGCCGAGTTCGGCGACCGCCAAATATCTCAACGGCGCCAAGGTGCCGCATCTGTTCCTGATCTCGTCGGCCTCGAAGTGGAACGAGCCGGCGACGCAGCCCTGGCTGATGGCACTGCCCTGGGCGCCGAACTATGTCGAGGAAGCCGGCATCGAGGTGCGCTATGCGCGCTCGAAAAACCCCAACGCCAAGTTTGCGATCCTTTACCAGAACGACGACGCCGGAAAGGATTATCTGCGCGGCGTCAAGGAGGCGCTGGGCACTGAGGCCGACAAGGCGATCGCGATGGCCTCGAGCTTCGAGGTCGCCGATCCCACGGTGGATTCGCAGATCCTGACGCTAGCCAACACCAAGGCCGACGTGTTCATGATCTATAGCGTAACGCCGCGCGCCTGCGCGCAGGCGATCCGCAAGGCGCACGAGACCGGCTGGCGGCCGATGCGCTTCATTGCCTCGGGCTGCGCCAACAAGGACACCGTGATGGTGCCCGCGGGGGTGGAAGCCTCCCAGGGCATCATGTCGGTGGTGTCGCTGAAGCCTTATCTGCCCGAGTCCAAGGACGCCGGGCTGATCGCCTATGGCGAGTTCATGAAGGCGCGGCTGCCCAATGTCGATCCCGCCAACTTCGCTGCCGGCTATGGCTACATGGTCGCCCAGGCGCTGGTCGTGGTGCTGGAGCAGTGCAAGAACGATCTGAGCCGCGCCAACATCATGGCGCAGGCCGCCAATCTCAAGAACGTCCCGCTGTCGATGCTCTTGCCCGGCATCACGCTGAACACCTCGCCGACCGACTACCGCCCGATCAAGGACGGCTACATGGTCGAGTTTCGCGACAGCCAGCTCGCCGTGATCAGCGAATTGCTGCGCGGCGGGTCGTGAGAGGCTGACTGCATCAGTCGGAGATCACGTCATCGCCGCGGCGATCTTTTCGGCCGACATCAGCACCGGAAAATTGGTGTTGGCGCAGGGTACCACCGGAAAGATCGAGGCGTCGACGACGCGCAGGCCCTGGATTCCCTTGACGCGGCCCTGGTTGTCGACCACCGCCATCGGATCGTCGGCCCGGCCCATGCGGCATGAGCAGGAGGCGTGCCACACGCCGATCGTCCCCTTGCGCACGAAGGTTTCCAGCGCTTCGTCGTCGTTCATCACGTCATCGAAGGTAAAACCCTCGACCACGAAATTGTCGATCATGTAGTGACGCAGTACCGCCGGCCCGTCCATCATGGCCGCGGCGATCTTGGTCAAAATCCGGTTCTTGTTGTTGACCACGCCGATCTTGCGCACGCGGTCGGTATAGGACGCCGGGAACGGCTTGTCGGTCACCGCCCTGACCGCATCGCTCATCTGCACGGCTGCCATTTTCCGGAAACCGCTCATCAGGCGGTCGAGGTCGCGCCGGTCGGACAACAGGTTGAACTCGACGACGGGTTCGGCTGTCGGATCGCGCGAACTGAGCTTGACCTGTCCGGTCTCGGAGTAGGTCTTGTTGACGAATGTCAGCAGCGAGCCGATTTGCTCTCCGACCGCGTGCCAGGCCGACTTGCTGAGCACCACGACGAACATGTCGCCCCTCGGCACGCCTGAAAGCCCGGACGAATAACGCAGGCCGAGCTGCATGTGGCGCCGGGTATGCTCGTTCATGCGCGCGCCGCGGCGGACAAAGGACGACAGCGAAATCGAGGGATGATCCATCAGGCGCTGGCCGACGCCCGGCAGTCCCATCAGGACGGGAATGCCCATATCCTTGAGGTGACCGACCGGGCCGATGCCGGCGCGCAACAGATGCGCCGGTGAATGAATGGCGCCCGAGGAGAGAATGATCTCGCGACCGCGGAATTCCTGCTCGCGCCCGTTGACGAGCGCCTTGACGCCGACGCACTGCGTGCCTTCGAACAGCAACTCGCGAACTTGCGTGTTGGTCGAGATCGTGAGGTTGGCGCGTTGGCGCGTGTCGCGGTCGAGATAGCCCATCGCCGCCGAGACCCGTTGCTCGGACTGATTGGAATGCGTTACCGGGAAATAGCCATCGACGAACTCGCCGTTCTGGTCGGCCACGAATGGATGGCCGGCCTGCTTGAAGCCCTCGGCGAATGCCTGCGAATGCCTGGTCCAGTGCTCTTGCGGAATCCGGCGCACCGGGATCCGGCCGTCCTTGCCGTGATACGGTCCGTCGAAATCGAGGTCGCGCTCGACCTTCTTGAAGAACGGCAGCACCTCGTTCCAGTTCCAGCCGGCGGCGCCGCGGGCCTCCCATTCGTCGTAGTCGGTGGGCGCGCCGCGATTGGCCATCTGGCCGTTGATCGACGAGCCGCCGCCCAGCACGCGCGCCTGCTCGT
>JAIEPP010000193.1 GCA_019748335.1 Xanthobacteraceae bacterium | reverse complement strand
GTGACGCTCCCAGTCCGAGACCGCCAAAAATTCCGGCGCCACCACATAAAGCGGCGAGCCACCCGGCACGGCGGTACGGCGCGGATTGGTGTCGTAGCCGGCCGAGAGTTCGAGCGCCGACTTGATCAGGAAACTGCCGGCGTAATCGCCGACCGCACCGAACGGATCGTCATCGACCCTGAGCCGCTTGCGCTGGGGTTGCCCGACCACGGTGCCGGCCATCGCGGGCGCGATCGGTGCTTTGTTGGCGGACTGCGACGGCGCAACTGACAACCGCTGCGGCGCGTTCGAGGCGACCGGCCGCGGCGGATTACCGGGGCCGACCGGCGGCTTCGGCTTGGCCTGCCCCGGATAATACTTTTGCAGTTTGCGTTTGCGGTTGAGCGAATCGTAGCCCCAGTCGGAAGCACCGCTCGCAGCGGCCGTGCCATAGCGCGGGGTCTGCCCGATCCGTGACGGCGCCGGCGGGTCCCGGTCGCGCGGCCGGGCATCCCCGGTGGCATCCGGGGTTTGGGTGTTGGCATCGGCCGTGGTCCGCCGCAGCGGCGAATCCGCCGATGTGATCTGGCTGGAGCGGGTCGGGCTGAACAGGTCAGGCGTGACAGTCTGGGCTTCGGCCTTGGTGCCGCTCAGGGCGATCAGCGCAAGGCACGGCAAGGCCGCGCCAAGGAAGCGCGCGCGCCGGTCTCGGACCCTTGCTGGACCCGCCATCACGACAAAAAATACTCCAACAACGTCAGATACTTGTGCGACGGGCTCCGGTACCTGCGGAAAACGTCGTTAATGGAGTTAAAACAATTATGGTTAATGAGCCGTTGAGAGCGGGCGCCCCGCGTCGCCTCGCACGTTCGGCCATGCTAAGGAGGGGTCCGGGGCGACGCCCTCCTCCTGGAAGCAGAAATGGCCAATCCGAAACCGCTGATGCCACAATCATCCGGCCCCGATCACGCTGACGCCGCCGTCCAGTCGGCCCTGCGCACGTTGGACGCCGAAGCCGGCGGGATCGCCGCGATATCAGCGGCGCTGCAATCCGATCTGCGCGCGCCCTTTGCGGCTGCCGCCGATCGCATCATGAACGCCAAGGGACGGCTGATCGTCACGGGGCTCGGCAAGTCCGGCCATATCGGCCGCAAGATCGCGGCGACCTTTGCCTCGACCGGCACGCCGGCGTTTTTCGTCCACGCCGCGGAAGCCAGCCACGGCGATCTCGGCATGATCACCGCCGACGACGTTATCCTGGCGCTGTCATGGTCCGGCGAGCAGCCGGAGATGAAGAATCTCATCACCTATGCCAAGCGGTTTCGTATTGCCGTGATCGCGATCAGCGCGGAGCGGGAATCCTCGCTGGCGAAGGCCGCCGATGTCGCGCTGACACTGCCGAAGGCGCGCGAGGCCTGCCCGCATAATCTCGCGCCCACGACATCATCGCTGATGATGCTGGCGCTCGGCGATGCCTTGGCGATCGCGCTCTTGGAAGGCCGTGGCTTCACCTCAGTCGATTTCAGCGTGCTGCATCCCGGTGGCAAGCTCGGCGCGCTCCTGAAATACACCCGCGACCTCATGCATTCAGGCGACAGCGTGCCGCTGAAGCCCCTCGGCACCAAAATGTCGGATGCGCTGGTCGAGATGACGTCGAAGGGTTTTGGCTGCGTCGGCATCGTCGATGGCCGTGGCCATATCGCCGGCATCGTTACCGACGGCGACCTGCGCCGCCACATGCGGCCGGACCTGATGACGGCCAGCGTCGACGACGTCATGACCAGGAATCCGAAAACCATCGGCCGCGACATGCTGGCCGGCGAGGCGCTGGAGATCCTCAATTCCTCGAAGATCACCGCGCTGATCGTCACCGACGCCGGCAAACCGGTCGGGATCGTGCATCTGCACGATCTGTTGCGCGCGGGCGTGGCTTAGCGCGGAAACCGCGCCGCGCTCGCCTCCAGCGGCAGTGTCATCGTGTTCGCGAGATACGACACGGTGCGATAGAATCCGCACAGCAGGATGATTTCGAGGATCTGCGCCTCGTCGTAATGCGCCGACAGCGCCTTGAATTCGGCATCGTCGAGCGTGGCGCGTGCATGCAGCGCGTCGACGGCTGCAACCAGCACCTGCTCGGCGGCCGACCAGCACGCCGCATCGGCATCGCCTCGAACGGTGGCGTGCACCTGTTCATCCGTGAGATGCGCGGCTGCCGCGAACGTCGCGACATGGACGCCCCATTCGTATTCGCAGGCATTTTTCGCGCAGGTGCGGTCGATGACGATCTCGCGCTCCCGCAAGGAGAGCGGTCCGCGGTCCAGCAGGCCGCCGGCGCGAAACTTCTCCCAGGCGCGGGTGTGGCCCGCCATCACCCGGAACAGCATCAGCGGCGGCGCGCCGCGCATGATGCGATCGAACTGCGCCTGGATCTCCGGTGCATAAGGCGGCTCAAGCGGCGCGATGCGCGGCATGGCTGGGGACACGGCCAACTCCTGTGCTACAATAACAGTAGCAATACGCTACATTATTTGTAGCGAGACACAAGAGGGTCTTTCGATGCCGAAACCGGCCTCCGTCACCAAAAAAACCGCCGTCCGCGGCTCCCGGTCGGGCCGCCCGATCATGGCGCTGCTCGATCTGCTCGGCCGGCGCTGGACCTTGCGGATCGTCTGGGAGCTGCGCGACACTCCGCTGACCTCCCGCGCGCTGCGCATCGCCTGCGACGACGCCTCGCCGACCATCGTCCAGGCCCGGCTATCGGAGCTGCGCGCGGCGGGCCTCGTCGAACTCGAGCCGGGCGACGGCTACCGCCTGACGGCGCTCGGCCGCGAACTCGAACAGACCTTCCTTCCCCTCCACCGCTTTGCCGAGCGATGGAGCAAACAGGTGAGCGGCTAAGCCGCCGCCACCGTCAGGCTGGCACCGTCGGCCTGTACGATCTTGACGCGGCTGCCGGCCGGCGTGTCCGGCCCTGCGACCCGCCAGATGGTGTCGTCGATCCGCACCGTGCCTGACCCGTCGACGATCGGCTTTTCCAGCGTAAATTCCCGGCCGATCAACGCCTCGGTGCGCTTGTTGAGAAAGGGATTGCTGACGCTGTTGCTGGAAGCGCTGCGCGCGAAGTGGCGCCATGCCGGTACCGCCGCGGCCGCGAATACCGCGAACATCAGCAGCTGTGTCTGCCAGGATGGATTGATTGCAAACGACAGCAGCCCGACCAGCAGTGCGGCGAGCCCGAGCCAGAACAGAAACACACCCGGCGCCAGCAGCTCCAGCGCCATCAGGATGAAGCCGAAGATCAACCAGTTCCAGGTGCCTAACGTCACAAACATCTCGGCCATGACACGAGCTTTCTATTCTGTCGTCGATCCGATCTCGATAACAAACCGGCAGTGCGCTCCCTCTCCCGCTTGCGGGGGAGGGGCGGGGTGGGGGTGCTTCCGCGCAGTGTGCTGGTAGATAGGCTTCCCCCACCCGCCGCGCTTCGCGCGTCGACCTAAGAGCGAGCTTCGCTCGTCTCGACCCCCGCAAGCGGGAGAGGTAAGCGGAGTGCGGAGACACACCCAACACATCAGTCGTTCCTCACCGCTGCGGTGTGAACGGCGGCGGGGTCGGGCCGGCCGGCGGCACTGAACCGCGCCGCGCGGCAGCGGTAGCCGAGGCCGCGCTTTCGCCGAAGGTGGCCTTGGCGATTTCGCCGATGCCGGCGAGCGAAGAGAGGATCGCGGTCGCCTCCATCGGCAGCATCAGGATCTTCTGGTTCGGCGAATCCGCGAACTGCCCGAACGCCTTAATGTACTTGTCGGCGATGAAATAATTCAGCGCCGCGACGTCGCCCTTGGCAATGGCGTCGGAAACCATCTGCGTTGCCTTGGCTTCCGCCTCGGCCGAGCGTTCCCGCGCCTCGGCGTCGCGGAAGGCGGCTTCCTTGCGGCCTTCGGCCTGCAGGATCTGGCCCTGCTTGGCGCCTTCGGCACGAAGAATTTCCGACTGGCGCTGGCCTTCCGCCTGCAGAATGTCGGCGCGCTTGACGCGCTCGGCCTTCATCTGCCGTCCCATCGCCTCGACCAGATCGGCCGGCGGCACGATATCCTTGATCTCGATGCGGTTGACCTTGAGGCCCCACGGCGACACCGCGGCGTCGACCACGCGCAGCAGGCGCTCGTTGATCTCGTCGCGATGCGACAGCACCTGGTCGAGATCCATCGAGCCCATCACCGAACGGATGTTGGTCATAGTCAGCACGATGATCGCCTGATCGAGATTGGACACCTCGTAGCTGGCCTTGGCGGCGTCGAACACCTGGAAAAACGCGACGCCATCCACCGTCACGGTGGCGTTGTCCTTGGTGATCACTTCCTGCTCGGGAATCGAGATCACCTGCTCCATCATGTTCATCTTGCGGCCGACGCGGTCGAAATAGGGAACGATGATGTTGAGGCCCGGCGACAGCGTGCGGGTGTATTTGCCGAACCGTTCGATGGTCCAGTCGTAACCCTGCCCCACCGTCTTGACGCCGGCGAACAGCGTGACGATGACGAGCAGCACAAACGCAATCGCGAAAATGTCGAAACCAGTATAGCCGGTCATGAAGTCCTCCAAAGCCGCATCACCATGTCCGCGGACGTCTTGTTATTTGGTCTGAATGCCAGCCGCGACGGTTCAGTACAACTTCGCGAATATAGGTAAGGGGGAGTTTCGCGGCCGCCAGATGCGCCCGGCCCGGACGCCGGCCAAATATCTTGTTTCGTTAACGAAGCAGCCGGCTTCACATAATCGTCAAATCCGGCGTCAGATCCAGCCTTGCAACTCGCGCAAAACGAGCTGGCGGATCACATCCATGCCGGGATCGCTGTCGTTGAGGCAGGGAATCGCCGCAAATTGCTCGCCGCCATTGTGCTCGAAGATCTCGGCGTTTTCCTGCGCGATCTCTTCCAGCGTTTCCAGGCAATCGGCGGAGAAGCCGGGGGTGACGACGGCAATGCGTTTCACACCATCCTTGGCAAGCTGCTCGATGGTCTTGTCGGTATAGGGCTGCAGCCACGCGTCGAAGCCGAAGCGCGACTGAAACGTAAGCATCAGTTTGGTGGCATCAAGCCCCATGCGCCGGCGCAGCGCTTCCGTTGTTGCGATGCACTGTGTCTGGTAGGGGTCGCCCTTGTCGACGTATTTCTGCGGCATGCCGTGAAACGACGCCACGATGATCTCGGGCTGGAACGGCAACGTCGCCAGATGCGCATCGATGGAGACTGCGAGCGCGTCGATGTAGTCAGGATCGTCGTAATAAGGCGGCGTCACCCGCAGCGTCGGCTGCGCGCGCATGCCCGCCAGCACGCGGAACACTTCGTCACAGACCGTGGCCGAGGTCGCCGCCGAATATTGCGGATAGAGCGGCACCACCAGCAGGCGGTTGCAGCCTTGCGCGGTCAGGGCTTCGATCCGCGAACGGATCGACGGATTGCCGTAGCGCATCGCCCAATCGACGATGACATGGTCGTGATCGGCGATGCCAGCCGCAAGCTTTTCGGCCTGGGCGCGCGTGATCGTCTTCAGCGGCGACTCGTTCTTCTCGGTGTTCCAGATCTTCAGGTAGTCGCGCGCCTTGCGCCGCGGCCGGATGCGCAGGATGATCCCGTTCAGGATCAGCTTCCACTTCAGCCCCTGGTCCTCGATCACCCGCGGATCGGACAGGAATTCCTTGAGATAGACCCGTACGCCCCGGGCGTCGGCGGTATCGGGGGTGCCGAGGTTGACCAAGAGCACGCCGACGCGCTCCGGCTGGGCCGCCGGCGCGGATTTCGCACTTCCAATGGGGACGACCACGGTCATGATTTGGATGGCTTCGCGCGTTGCACCATGCTTGTCAAGATTGCCCTCCGTTTTGTACTTTTCGCGCGGAACATGATGATGATCCGGGGGCGGGAGGAACCATGACGGTCGCCGAATTCTGCGTTTTCGGAACGCTGGTGCTGTATTTGCTGACGATCGTCTCGGTCAAATGGGCCGGGCACCGTCGTTTCGACAATTCCCGTCCCCGCGATCCCGCCTTCTACGAGGACGCGATCCATGCCCGCGCGCTCGGCGCCCATCAAAACGGCATCGAAGCCTTCCCGTTCTTTGCAGTCGCCGTGCTGCTGGCGGAATTTCGTCTCGGCCCGCAGCACCTGATCGACGAACTGGCGGTGCTGTTCCTGATCGTGCGGATCGCCTATGTCTTCACCTATCTCGGCAACCGCCCGACCCTGCGCTCGATCCTGTGGGCGATCGGGTTTCTGATCAATGTGGCGATCTTCTTTTTGCCGATGATCAGGGGCTATTTGCCGGGCTGACACTGCCCTCTCGGCGCCATTGCGAGCGCAGCGAAGCAATCCATTTGGCAACGCAATGAAAGAATGGATTGCTTCGCTGCGCTCGCAATGACGGCTGGTAGGTCTGAACATACGTCCACGTTCTCGCGGCATCATCTGCCCGTCGCGCCGATTTGTCGCACGCAATGCCGTCACATCTTCCTCGTGCGCGGAGGCGACTCACTGCCTCACGCGCCAGCCCATTTCCCAGAAATCGGCCTCAAGCCGGGTGGCTTCCCGAAAGATCGCGATCAGTTCCGCCTCGCGGGCCGGCGTGGCGTAACGATCCGCAAGGCGCTCCAGTTGCGCGCGCGCACTCGCCGCGACCTCCTGATAGGGCGCGCCGGCATATTCCGCGATCCAGACGCAGTAGGGATTGGTTGCCGCGAGCGCGCCGGACCGCGCCGCAAGCCGCGCCGCGATCTCGGCATAGCCGATCACGCAGGGCGCCAGCGCCACCTTGAGCGCCAGCAGATCGCCGCGCATGCCCGCATCCAGCACATAGCGCGTATAGGCCAGCATCTCCGACGCCGGCGGCGCGTGTTCGAGATCATCCAGCGACAGTCCCCAGCCGGCGCAGAGTTTGACATGCAGGTCCATCTCGACGTCGAGGATCGCCGAAAGACCGGCCGCCGACTCCCGCATATCGGCGAGCGCGGGCGACTTGTAGATCGCGAGCGCGTAGGCCCGCGCGAACTCGATCAGGAACAGGTAATCCTGCACGAGGTAGTGCCGAAACGCCGCCTCAGAAAGCGAGCCGTCGGCCATCGCGTCGGTGAAGGGATGTTCGGCATAGGCCCGCCACTCGGCGCTTGCAGCCGTCTTGAGGCGCTCGAAGAAACTCACAGCCGTTGCTCCCGCGTCGCGATCAGGTCCCGGATCGGCTTCGTGATCGGCACCGGACGATGCGACTTCTGGTCAGTATAGACCCAGATGATCTCGCCGGTCACCAGCGCGTCGTCGCCGCCCCTCAGGAAGATCGCGAGTTCGAACACGAGGCTCGAATTGCCGATCCGCGCCACCCGCGCGCCGACCTCGATTTCCTGATCGAACAGCACCGGCGCTTTGTATTCGATGACGGATTTAATGACGTGGAAATCGATGCCGGTGGCCTTGGCGTCGGCGAACTGGTCGAAGCCCAGCGCGCGAAAGTATTCAGTAATGCTCGTGTCGAAGTAGGTCAGGTAGTGCGCGTTGAAGACGACGCCCTGCCCGTCGATTTCGGAATAGCGGACCCGGAAGGGGTGGAGGAACCAGAATTGATCGCGTGACATGGGGACCCCGGCTTTGCCTTCGCTTGCATAACCGATTGAGCCGGCACCTCAAAGCCCATGGCATCTTTAGGTCCTCATGGTGAGGAGGCGCGCAGCGCCGTCTCGAACCATGTAGCCCGTGGCCATCCTTCGAGACGCCGCTTCGCGGCTCCTCAGGATGAGGTCGGAGAACCTACAGGCACGTCACTCGCTCCGCCGCGAGATAGCCGAACAGCAAGCCGATCCCGAACAGCAGCACCAATCCCGCCGCGGCGAATTCGATACCGCGCATCACAAGCGTGCCGCGGCCGTCGCTGCCGGCGCTGAGGCGCTGGGCGAGGCCTCGCGCGGAAACGGCGATCACGGCGATGGTCGCGACCGTGATCGCGGTGCCGAGGCCCATGACGAAGGTGGCGGCGATGCCGGCCCAGAACAGGCCTTGGGCCAGCGCGAACACCAGCACCAGGATCGCGCCCGAACAGGGCCGCAAGCCGACCGCGAAAATCGCGCCGAGGCCGCGCTGCCAGCCGCCGGGGCCGGCGAGCTGATCGGGGGTCGGGCCGTGCGAATGGCCGCAATGCGCGTCGTGGACGTGATCCTCGTGGCCGTGGTGATGATCGTGGTCATGTCCATGATCGTGATGATGATCATGGCCGTGATGGTCGTGCGCCGCCGCCATCGCCAGCGCCGGCTTCGCCTCCAGTGCGCGCATGAACCCGCCGCCCTTGGTCCAGACCAGCCGCGCGCCGAACGCCGCAATCAAGGCGTAGCTGGCGATCTCGATTGCCTTTTCAGCGCCGCACATGGTTTTGGCAGTAGCGTTGAGCAGCCACGCGCAGATGCCGACCACGGTCACCGCGACAAGCGCCTGCAGCATCGCGGAAGCAAACGACAGCGCGATGCCGCGCCGCGCGGTCTCCCGGTTGGCGACAAGGTAGGACGAGATCACCGCCTTGCCATGGCCGGGACCGGCGGCGTGGAAGATGCCGTATGCAAAGGAGATCACGAGCAGGGTCCAGACCGCCGAGCCATCCGACTTGGCGGCGCGGATGGTCGACGACATCTCGCGATAGAATTCCGACTGTTTCGCCAGCAGCCATCCGACGATGCCGCCGGCCTGGGGGTCGGCGGGCGGCCGCGCCCCACCGAACGGATTTTGCGCCAGCAGGGCGTGTAGCGCGCTGTCCAGGGCGAGCGCGACGGCGATCACTGCAACGACGATCGCGAATGTGCGATGAAATCGAATTGATGCCGCAGGTGGGATCGCTTCATCAGGTGAGGTCCAAACTGTAGCGACATCGGCACTGCGCTCCCTCTCCCGCTTGCGGGGGAGGGCTGGGGTGGGGGTGCCTCCACATCGGGATTCCCCGCGTCGAGAGAGCCCCCACCCGCCCCGCCCTTCGGGCGTGTCGGCCTCCCCCGCAAGCGGGAGAGGCGAAGCGGGCCAGCCGATAAGCCTCGTGAACCCCGTCACGGACAATCCACCGTGATCTTGTTGGCGAACATCATGCCGAAATTGCCGCCCTCGCCGCCCAGAAAATTCTGCTCGCCGAGTTTTTGCGCGCTGGCGGTGCCGTCGTTGGGCCGCTGGAATTGCAACTGGCACGCCGCGGGCGCGCCGACCAGCGTCACCGGATCTTTTTCGGCATATTTGAAGTCGATGAAGAACGCCTTGTCGAATACCTCCAAGACAAGTTGTTTCGCCTTGAACGGCGTCTTGGCCGGCAGCGTGAAATGCAGGGTCAGCAGACTATCCTTGAATTCGAGGAAGTAATCCACCGGCTCCAGGAACCGCTGCTTGCTGCCGTCGGCCTTGGCAAAGGTGAAGAAGCCGAACTCCTTCAGCGACTCCACGTTGGTCTGCGCCAGCGGCGCCAGTTCCTCGCGGCTGTAGGTGCCCTTGGTCTTTTGCTCCAGCCCCTGCAGCGCATAGGTCGAGAACATGTCGTCGAAGGTCCAGGCGTGGCGGACGCCGGTGAGCGTGCCGTCGGGGGCGTAAAGCAGCTGGCTTTTCGCCGTGATCCAGACGTGGGGGTGGGCGGCGGCGGGGGATGGGGCGGCTAGCGCTGCGGCGAGCAGGGCAAGCAAGCCGAACAGCGCCCACCGCACGTCGTCCCCGCGAACGCGGGGACCCATAGTCCCGGGCGTTCGTTGAGAAGGGAGGCGTCTGTCATCCTGGCAAAACGCGACGGCACGGCGTATGGGTCCCCGCTTTCGCGGGGACGGCTCGTGGAGGCGGCTCGGGTTAATCACGCAGCCTCAGGCGTTTCGAGCAGGCCGCGACGGCGCAGCAGCGCGTCGGGCTCGGGCTCGCGGCCGCGGAAGGCGATGTAGGCGTCCTCGGGGTCGACCGAGCCGCCGGACGAATAGATGTCGTCGAGCAGGCGTTTGGCGGTCGCGGGATCGAAGATGTTACCGGCTTCCTCGAAGGCGCCGAAGGCGTCGGCGTCCATCACCTCCGACCACATGTAGCTGTAATAGCCGGAGGCATAATGGTCACCGGAGAAGATGTGGCCGAACTGCGTGGGCCGGTGCCGCAGCGCGATTTCCGCGGGCATGCCGATCTTGTCGAGCTCGGCCTTTTCGAACGCCCGCACGTCGCGGCTGGCCGAGGCCGGCTGGGTGTGGAACTCGAGGTCGATCAGCGCCGACGAGACGAACTCCACGGTGGCAAAGCCCTGGTTGAATTTTCGCGCGGCGAGGAAGCGCTTCAGCAGGTCGTCCGGCAGCGGCTCGCCGGTCTGGTAGTGCTTGGCGAACTGCCGCAGCACCTGCGGCTGCTCCTGCCAGTGCTCGTAGAGCTGCGAGGGCAGTTCGACGAAGTCGGTGAAGACGGAGGTGCCTGACAGCGACGGATAGGTCACGTTGGACAGCATGCCGTGCAGGCCGTGGCCGAACTCGTGGAACAGGGTTCTGGCATCGTCCGGCGACAGCAGCCACGGCTCGCTGCCGGCGCCCTTGGCGAAATTGCAGACGTTGATCACCAGCGGCGCGATGTCACCGTCGAGCTTCTGCTGGTCGCGCAGCGAGGTCATCCAGGCGCCGGAGCGCTTCGAGGACCGCGCGAAGTAGTCGCCGTAGAACAGCGCCTTGTGCTTGCCGTCCGCTCCCTTGACCTCCCAGACCCGCACATCCGGATGCCAGACCGGGATATCCTTGCGCTCACTGAAGGTGACGCCGAACAGGCGGGTGGCGCAGTCGAAGGCGGCGTCGATCATGTGGTCGAGCACCAGATAGGGTTTGATCGCGGCGTCGTCGAAATTGGCGCGGCGCTCCCGCAGCTTTTCGGCGTAGTAGCGCCAGTCCCATGGCGCGAGCGCGAAATTGCCGCCCTCTTCCGCGACCAGCGCCTGCAGGGCGTCGCGGTCGGCCAGCGCCCGGGCGCGGGCCGGCTTCCAGACCCGCTCCAGAAGGCCGCGGACGGCCTCGGGCGTCTTGGCCATGGAATCCTCCAGCCGGTAGGCGGCATAGGTCGGGTAGCCCATGAGCTTGGCCGCCTCCTCGCGGAGCGAGAGGATCTCGACGATGGTTTCGTTGTTGTCGTTGGCGTTGCCGTTGTCACCGCGGGCCGTAAAAGCCCGGTAAGCCTTCTCGCGCAGGTCGCGGCGGGACGAGCTCTTCAGGAACGGCTCGACCGAGGAGCGCGACGTCGTCACGATCGCCTTGCCGGCCAGCCCGCGCTCTTCCGCCGCAGATCTGGCCGAGGCGATGAACGCCTCCGGCAGGCCACCGAAATCGTCCTCGCCGAGCTCCATGTACCAGTCCTGCTCGTCGCCGAGCAGATGGTGGCTGAACGAGGTGCCGAGTTCGGCCAGCCGCTCGTTGATCTCAGCGCGCCGCTGCTTAGCGGCGTCGCCCAGGCCGGCGCCGGCGCGGTGGAAGTTGTTGTAGCTGCGCTCCAGGAGGCGCATCTG
>JAIEPP010000184.1 GCA_019748335.1 Xanthobacteraceae bacterium | reverse complement strand
CGACGCTGCTGGTGCCGGGCTCGCTGGTGTTCGTCAAACCCGACCGTCCGGTGAGCCTGCGCAACAATCTGGCCTGGTGGGAGTATCGGCCCGGTGCCGACTGGCGCCATCCGCAAGGAACCGGCAGTTCGATTGCCGGTCGCGACGATCACCCGGTCGTGCACGTCGCCTACGAAGACGCGCAGGCCTATGCATCGTGGTGCGGCAAGCAATTACCGACGGAAGCCGAATGGGAGTTCGCCGCCCGCGGCGGCCTCGAAGGCAAGGCCTATCCGTGGGGCGATGCGGCCAATCCCGAAGGGTGGTTTCCGGCCAAATACAAAATCGCTGAAGCGGCGTGGTATTCTCAGCATGCTGACCTCGAAAACAGAAGCTGACCGAAGTCTAACAACGTCCCGTATTCCCGGGAACCCCTGTCCGTCGATCCTTTTCTTGAGGTCAACTGAGATCTGCGCGCGCGTCAATGCCGCCTCTTCATCCGTCTCGAAAGTCGGCCCTAGTCCGGCAACGACCCAATATGCTTTGCTGACGAAGTCGGTTGGCTCGGTCGAATAGAGGCTAGAGCCGAGACTTAGAGGTTTCATGATGCGCAAAACTGTTGAACGCCTGCATGTGCCCCGGCGTCGCCCCGATTGGATTCCTGCCTTGTTTCCGCTCCCGGAGTACCTGGTCGACGGCGAGCGAAAGGATGACTACGACGATACGAAGAATGTGCTGCAGGTCCCCTGGATGGGCGTCGTTACGATGGCCTTTTCGCACTATCGTCGCTTTTATCGTACACTTTGGCCAGGCATCAGACCGGTGTTTCAAACCATCGAATTCGTCGACAGTGCCAGCCGCGTCAGATTAGTTGCAGAAAGACTTGCATCAACGCTCGGATGGGACTGCCTGCTCCAGCCGTTGCATAGCGCCGGTTATGCGCCTCCGGAAATAGATCAAATCAGGAAACTGATCTCGGTCTTTCATTTCGGCAATGTCTCGTATGCCATGATGGCAACCATGGCGCGCGTGCTACTGGAGGGTCACGAACTCGCTCCTAAAGAAACATCGTTTTCACCATTCCAGGGTCGGCATGCCCCTGATGTCGAGGTACCTTTCGTGCTGATGGAGGCGCATCATGCGGATGGACCAACCCGGGTGCTGTATGAAGACATCAAGGAGCAGCTTCGGCTACCGTTCGTCAACACCGACTACCGGGCGTTGGCTCGGTGGCCGACTTACTTCACGTCGGCGTGGCACGCCTTGCGGCCTCATGTCCAGACGCTCGAATATGAGTGTGCGGTAGATGAGATCCATCATCTGCTGATTGCACTGACCGAAAAACTTCCGAATCCGAACGGCCTTACCAGTGCCGCCTTACGCCAAGCGGCCACTGAGGATGGCTCGGTCGACGACATTCGTCGTACGGTGGAGCTTTTTCAGTGGCTTCTTCCCGGACTCATTCTCAACGTTGCCTGCTTTCGTGCGCAACTGGTGCCCTGACCGCTTCCAGCCCTTCCCAGACGTGTTCCGTTTGAATGATAATTCAGGCCTTAACAGTCAATATCTCGCCGAGCGGCTTCTTGATCTTGGCAGCCGCCGGAACCGTCGCGTCTTTGGCCGGATGCCCCACGGCCAAGATCATCAACGGCTTCTCTGAGGCTGGCCGGCCCAGCAATGCGTTCAAGAACTTCATCGGATTGGGTGTGTGGGTCAATGTCGAGAGACCGGCATGATGCAAAGCCGCCAGGAGAAACCCGGTCGCGATGCCAACGCTTTCTGGGACATAGTAGTTCTTGAACCGCGTGCCGTCGTCGAAGCTGCCCCACCTTTGCGCAAAGACGACAATAAGCCAGGGTGCAATATCCAGGTGGGGTTTTGACGCAGTAGTGCCGATCGGCTCCAGGGCCTTGATCCATTCATCTCCGGCGCCGCCAGCGTAAAATTCCCGTTCTTCCTCTTCGGCGGCAAGCCGAATGCGATTCTTGATGTCCCGGTTCGCGATAGCGACGAAGTGCCAGGGTTGATGATTGGCGCCGCTCGGCGATGTACCGGCGGCCCGGATGCAGCTTTCGATAACCGGGAGTGCGACGGGCCGGTCCGAAAAGTCCCTGACGGTATGACGTCGGCGGATGCGGTCATAGAAGGCGTCCGCTGCGACCTGCATCTCCTGATCGCCGAGGTTCGTTCGGTCCGGAAGCGGGAGCGCCTCATATCTCAGTTTCATCTTCGCAAACATATCGGCCCTCTTGAAAGCACATGCTCCAAGGACAGAGAGAGTCTCGTCCCAATTGCCTAGCACCCCATTGCAGACGCAAGCTCATCAAAACTTTGGACGGTGTAGTCGGCTTTAAAGTCATCTCCGGCCGCGGGCGGCCCGGCACGCGGCCCCCATTCAAGCGGGCGATTAATCAAGGCGGTCTTGTAGCCGACCCGGGATGCCGCCATCAGGTCAGCGGGATGGGCTGCGACCATCAGGCATTCAGGCGGTTCGAGCCGCAACCATTTGGCGGCCCTGAGGTAAGGCTGAGGCCGCATCTTGTAGTGACCAATGGCCTCGCACGACAGCACGGCATCCCAGACGATACCAGCCGGTTTACAGGAATCGATGATGAGTCGAAACGACAAGATGGTCAGCGAAGCGACGATGTATTTCCTGCGCAGCCGGGCGAGGCCGTCGGGGACATCCGGCCAGCACTTGAGGCCATGCCACGTGTCGCGAATTTCGTCGAAATCGGCGTCCGTGAATGGGTGCAGTTCGTGCTGTTTCGAAACGATTCCGATTTGCCGACGATGGACATCATCGATATTGAAATCGGGCTGAAAGTCCGCATCGCCGCCGGTCATGGCCATCAGGGATTTGCGTCGATAGTCGTTGGTAATCGATGGCCAATCCGCTTCGATTCCGCGACGCTTTCCGATTTCGGCGAGCTTGGCAGTAATCCCAGAATGCCAGTCTAGGATCGTTCCTCCGGTATCGCACGTCAAAGCTTTAATCGAACTCATTCGCACATTCCCCAAGCCTGACATTGAGCCATTGGCCGGCCCCACCTTCATTCCATGGCATCTTCGACATGGGCCGCCCTGATGATAGCGGCCTATGATGCCAAAGTTATTCGGCCGCTGCACGATGCTCCAGTACCTGAAGAACATCCAGCGGATCAGTGCGGTGGCGATAATCCACGCCGAGATCGGCGAAGAGAATCCGGCCGTCCAAGCCGATCACATAGGTCCCCGAGAGAGGTAACGACCATTCACCAGGCGTGCCGTTCTTTTCCGGGATATCGAGTTTGAAGCCGTCGTAGACAGTGCGCAATTCGTCGGTAAATTCATAAACAAGGCCGAAGGCTTTTCCGACCTTCTGACCGACATCGCTCAGTACCGGGAACGTGAGCGCATTTTTCTCGGCAGTGCTCATCGAATCGTCGGGCTTTTCCGGACTGATCGCGACAAGGCTTGCGCCCGCCGCAACTATGCGAGGCAGCACATTCTGATACGCCTTAAGTTCCAGATTGCAGAAAGGGCACCAACCGCCGCGATAGAACGTCACGACGACAGGCCCTTTGGCGAGGAGCGTGGCGACATCAAAAATACTTCCTTGTGCGTCCGGCAGGAGGATGGGGGGCGCCTGATCCCCGACCTTCCTGGCAAGCTTGGCTATGCCGGCCTCGGCCAAGTGAGCGATATGGCGTTCCATCACGGCCCGCCGTTCAGCCGGCACGCGCTGCATCCAGCCCGCGCGGTATTCCTCGAGTTGATCGGATAGTGTCGTTGACATTATTTCCATCTCCCTTTTGCATGAAATATGCGTCGTTATTCTGCGGCTTTCTTGCGTTGCACCCTCGGTGGGCCATGAGGTCGCTTGGGCCGCCGTTGACCTGAAGGATCAAGCAGCGCAAGGGCCGGACGCGCCATGCCTTCGAGGAGTTCACGCTCAGGCCGGGACCTCGCTGCGACGCGAATGCCGAGCACGATACCGAGCAAGTGACGCGCCAAGTCTTGCGCGTCTACCTCCTTGCTTATTTCTCCGACGTTCTGTCCACGCTCGAGGCAGCGCTGGAAGAATGTTTCTATTTCGCCAAGGTAGGAAGCGATCACTTTCTTCAGCTCGGCATCATGCGGCGATACTTCGAGGGCTGAATTGACGATCAGGCAACCGCGCCGCTTCGGATCGGTCAGCGACTTCTCGACGAGGACCGCAAAGAATTCCCGAATGGCGCTCTTCGGCGCGCGTCCAGTCTCCAGACGTTGAATGACGCTGCGCATGGAGCGCTCGGCATAGCGCTCGAGTGCCTGGACAAAAAGCGCACGCTTGTCTCCAAAGGCGTTGTAGAGGCTCGGGCCATTGATACCCATCCCGGCGGCAAGGTCGCGCACGGATGTGGCGCCAAGCCCACGGCTCCAGAAGCAGTCGACAGCTGCGTCGAGAGCGCTATCGTTGTCGAATGCACGGGGGCGCGCCAATGGGCTTGTCCATCGATAGGCGGGTGTTTTTTACCAGCATGGTCACAAAGCAACCCTAGACATTTTTTGTATCGTTTGTAACAAAATAATGTGATATCGAAACCGGGCGTCCGGAAAGCGGCAACGTCAGCCGGTCAATCTGGGAAACCGGCGGAGGAGGAACAATGAAGCTGTACGATCTGAAGGCCGGCATGAATCCGCGACGGGTGCGAATCTTTCTGGCGGAGAAGGGGATCGAGGTGCCGATCGCGCCCATCGATATGATGAAGGGTGAAAACCAGACGCCCGAATTCCTGAAACTCAATCCATTGGGCACATTGCCTGTGCTTGAACTCGACGACGGGACGATCCTGACCGAGTCGGTTGCCATCTGTCGCTATTTCGAGTTTTCGAAGCCCGAGCCAAATCTTTTCGGCCATGGGGGCGTCGAACAGGCGCGGGTGGAAATGTGGAACCGCCGCCTGGAATTGGAATTGATGCGGCCGCTGGCGGAACAATTTCGGCATCTCTCCCCGTTCTGGAAAGACCGACTCACGCAAATTCCGGAATACGGCGAAGCTCAGCGTACCCGGTTGGGCCAGGTCATGGAGTGGCTCGACCGCGAACTCGCGACACGTCCCTACATGGCAGGCGAGCGATACACGATCGCGGACATTACTGCCCAGTGCGCGTTTGTCCTCGGAAAGAACACTGGGGCGCCCATCCCGGACGGATTGCACAACCTCAAGCGCTGGTGGGATCTCGTATCGTCACGACCAACAGCCCGCGCCTGATATTTTGGCTCTCCCGAGAAAGAAGTCGCGATTGACAACTCTTGCGGGGATAGCCGTACGTCCAAATCGGGGATCGAATGAGTGGCTTACTCGGAGCGCTCGAGGTCGAGAGTGCAGGCGACTATGCCCGCTAAAACGAGGTGGTAAGGTTGGTAAGCCACGCCGGCGATGCATCGACGAGGAATGCTTCGAGTCTCTTGTCGGCCCCCGTGATAATGAGCATGCCAACGATCACGAACAATAGGCCGAGCGCGGATTTCAGGCCGCTGCCGGCCGACAACATTGTGCCGCGCCACCGCACCATGGTTTCCCTCGACAGCCACCCCAGCCCCAGAAGCGGAAGCGCAGCCCCGATGCCGAACGCGAGCATTGTAAGCGCAACCTGGGCGAGGTCCGTTCCCTGTGCGGCGAGAAGCGACGCGGCTCCGAGAGTAGGTCCGACGCAGGGGCTCCATACGGCGCCGAGGAGCAAGCCGATCCAGAATTGTCCGGCGAGGCCATTGGTTCTTCCGGCTGCGAGCTTGCCGTCGGCCCAATTTCCGATTGGACCGGCGGCGGCAGCCAGGCGGCTTTGCAAGGGCGGAAGCAGCAACACGACGCCCACCACGACGACCAGCCCTGCCGCGACGTAGCGAAGCCGATCCGCTTCCAACCCGATTGAATGGCCGACTGTCGCCAATAACAATCCAATGGCGACAAACGACAAGGATAGCCCCGCGGCCAGTGCCAGCGGTCCCTGCCGATGATTTGATGCCGCCGTACCAAGAACGATCGGCAGGATCGGCAAGACACACGGCGAAAGGATCGAAAGGATCCCCGCGACGAATGCCAGAAACGGGCTGCTGATGGCCATCTTCAATTCACCCGCCCGACGAGTCCGCCATTGGAAAGCGCCAGTGTGCTAGATTGATTTTCCGACCATGGCGTAGATCGAATCCCGTTTGGTATCACCGACCGAGCGACCTTGTTCCTTGTCACCCTTGAAGGCGATCAGGGTCGATTGCATGCGGGCGCCAAAGCGGTTGACCAAGTCTTTCTGACTGTCGAAGTCGATTACGAAATAGGCTAGGTCCTTGAACTTCGGGTCAGCCCTGAGTTCGCTCAGAATGGGCGCTTGAGCCTTGCAGGTCGGACACCATGGGGCATGGATCGCGACGAGGATAGGCCTGCCAGCCTTCTGCGCGTCGGCAAATGCCTTGGCGTCGAACGTCGGTACGGTCTCCGCCAGCGCCGGCGACATGGTAAGCGCTCCGGCAACTAACGAGGCAATCAAAATCGATCGGCGGGTCAGCATGGTGTTCTCCTTGTTGATCTGGGAGGTTCGTCCCAAAGACTGCAAATGTTACGGCAAGCCAAGGCTTCCTGCCGAGTTGCGTCAAGGAAGATCCTCCGTACCCGGGTAGTGCAGGCTTACCCTGGTCAGCCCAGACAGGCAGCGGAGTCCGCGCGGCCAGTCGGACTGGTCGAGGCTCATGTCCTGCGCCGAGGGCGGTGATCGCGATGCCTATCGGGTATTGCTGACCGAAATAGAACCGTAGCCCCGCGATTTTCGACTCGAAGGGATTCGAGTCGCAACATCCATCTTCGAGCATGTCGTCGTACTTTTCGTTGTTCGCGCTGTGAATATTTTGAGCGTTTAAACATCTCCATCCGCGCCGCCAGAACCCAAACGAAAGTTTAGGTGCAGCAAACGCAAGCGCGATTTGTTCAGAACGTAATGGCGCGCATCTTCCCGTGCAGATACAGCCGTAACGTTACTGCTCATACCGGGAGAATGCTCATGTTCACGCTATCTTTATTCCCCACCCGGCGAAGCCTTCTTGCGATGTCGGCAGCCGCAGGTGTGCTTATTAGGTGTCTTTGCGCCGCTATTTCGTGAACCGCGCCAATGATGGCAGCTAAACGGCCTGTTGAACGGCCAGCGTTTCTTTGCCATTCCGACAAAGAAGAATTCTGCAGTGATCCCAATCGCCCGGAAGACTGCCAAATGTCGGAACGGCGATTGAAAACATTGCGGAAATTTGCCGACTTCCAAGCTGAATACCAGGGTTCGATTCCTGCGACTTATCTCGCAGTTGGGATGACCATTCCAACATGGCTACTGGACTCGCCCGTTCGCTTCTGTTGTTCCCTTACGCACGTTTTCCCATCGGCACCACGTTTCCGTTACTCCGCGGTACCAGGGGTACAACTGCCGCCCTTGCGAGGTCTTCCAAGGCGGTCGCAATGTATTTCGCGTAGTGCCGCTCGATCATTTTGACTGAGGTGTTGTGCAGTTTGGCGACCTGTTGGATGGGCAAGCCCTTTCGGAGACCTCGCACGATGCTCGAGTGCCGGAAAGCATAGGGAATGACCTTCGGCATAGCGGCCCGCTCGCGAATGGCCTTCCAAGGACGTGCAAGTTCGGCTCTTTTCCACGGACCGCGTTCAGACTTCTTCCAGACGATACCGCTCGGCTCCTGTTCGTGGATCCATCGCTCGAAAAGAGGTGCATCGCTTTGCCGCCCGGCGATTGCGGATAAAAGCACCGCAATTACATCGTCACCCACTGGGACCGGGTCTGAGCCGCTATTACCGCCGCGCCCCTTATAGGAACCCGGCACCATCAGACGCCGTGCTGAAACCTGTACGTCACCCACGCGCATTCGCCTGACCTGGGCATACCGCGCCCCGGTCGCGGCCAGACATACGACGATCCGATATAGATCGCCATCAAATCCTTGCTCCTGATCGACTTCATACGCAGCTTGAAGGATGGCACCAACCTCCTCATCCGTGAGAATCTGGTTATCGCGAGCAACCGAACCATCATCATCATCATCGATCCGCTCGGCTTTGAAGCCGGCCTTCACAATGGCGAGGAACGCCGGGTTTAGTTTCTTCCGATCTGCCGACAACCGCGGCCACGCGGCGTTTAGCGCGGCCTTGAGGTCATTCACGAACCGCTGCTTGGTCGTGACCTTTAGGTCGTCCGGCAAACCCTCACGCCACGTTATCAAGTCATCCTCTTTCAGGGCATGCAGATTTACCGATGCGAGAACAGCAGCTTCAGCAGCTTGCTGGTTGCCGCGCTTCTCTTGGCCAAGGACGTAGCGCCGCAGTTTGGTGCCGGCGTCGGATAGGACGTCGCGACCTGTTCGGCGCCTTTCTCGAGCGTCGCGTTCCTTGACGTAGGATTCAACGGCTGATCGCACGGTAGGAGGCGGGCCCGCCGCCTGCGAGGCGGCTTCCGTTCTGGCTCGGGCTACGGCCTCCCGTGCCGTTCCCACAGCCTGTTCGAAGGTCAGGATTCCGTCGACGGGCTTGTCGTTGATGTCGTTGGCGACGCCGACTTGCGCCTGCTTGTAGTTACCGCCCTCGTAGTGATTACGCCAACGGACAAGCCAAATGCCGCTCTGTCTTCCTTTGCGGTAGCCCAGATGCGCTTCCGCATCGAGGCGACGCCAATGCACGCCAAGTTCGAGTCTGGAGCGTGCTTTAGCCGTCGTAACTTGCGCCTCAGCGAGTGACTTCGACATAGAGCTCGTCCGTTTCCGTTGAATATCCGTTGAATATAAATCCCTGTACGCCGGCGAACAATACCGGATTGCTGGCCTTTAACATATTGAAAATATTGAACGTCAGCGAACGGTGGCGAACGAAGATGGGTTCATTTTTTGGCCCTCTCAAGGCTGAAACAGGGGTTCAATTCCCCTAGGGAGCGCCAATAAATCAAGTACATAGGTGAATCCGACAGCGCTATGTCCAGCTAGCTGCCACGCTATTCACGCCGATTGCTGAGTTAGGTTCGGCTCAGCGCGTTGAACTACGGAAATTCATGAAATCAGGCGAACCGGCTGTAGAGGCGGCGCGAAGCAGAGTTACGCAACTGAGATCGAGACTCGCCGACGTTGTCAGGTCTATGGTGATCTCTCGTTGCCCTGCCACCGGCGAGTCGAGAAGAAGCTGAAGACGGCATGCTTCACGGACGTCTACACGCGCATGAGCGCTGACCGACCGTCCCCTACCATCACCACGAAGTGTCACAGCATTTCGAATGGACGATTTGGCCACTACGACACCACGCAGAACCGCGGCATCTCGCTGCGCGAGGCTGCGGCACTACAGTCATTTAGGGACGACTACGTGTTTTATCCGCAAGATGCCGTGTGTACGGTCGCGAGGATGATCGGAAACGCAGTGCCTCCGCGTTTAGCACAGTCCTTTGCGGAATTTAGCATGACATTATTGGACCGGAGAGCGTTCCCGATCGTCCGCCGCGAGCGTTGAATAGTCGTGGTCGATCACCTCAGCCGCGAGCAGCGGTCAGAGAACATGAGGGCCGTGCGGAGTAAGAACACGGCTCCTGAAATGATGGCGCGAAAAGCCGCGCATCGACTTGGTCTGCGCTTTCGCCTGCATCGCTCTGATCTTCCGGGTAGTCCTGACTTTGTCTTGCCTAAACATCGTACCGCGTTCTTCGTCCATGGTTGTTTTTGGCATGGCCACGGTTGCTCACGCTCCAAGCTGCCACAAACAAATGTCGAGTTTTGGAGAGAAAAGATTCGAAAGAACCGCGTCCGTGATAAGCGGGCCTGTCGAGCCCTTCAAAACTCTGGTTGGCGGGTAATTACGCTGTGGCAGTGTGAACTCGGTAGCTTGACCGGCACCTGTTCGCAGCTGTCGATATTGGTGGCGCCCGCGCGCGCCGCCATCATCGACAGCAGGCCGCTGCCGGTTCCGATATCGAGGACGCGGGCCTGCCGGCCTTCCTTCTCCAGCGCAAGGCGGATTGCCCGCTCGAACGCATCGTTTCGCGCCGTATCGTTCAGCATCCGCGGGTGCCAGAACGGAACCATCGTCGACAGCAGCCGCCGAAGCTGATGCCGGGCGTGATGATTGCCGGGATTGAGTTCCAGAACCCTGCGAAACACGTCGACCGCGACATGGGCTCTGCCGGATTCCGCGAGCGTTACCGCCAGATTCGTCAGAACCAGCTCGTTGTCGGGAACGATTTCGCGGGCGGCTTCGAAGCATCGCGCGGCCTGCTCGGTCTCGCCGAGCCGATAAAGCGCCACGCCTTTCTCGATCAGGGGGTCGGCATCGCGCGGATCGCGTTGAAGTAGTCTGGTCAGCTGCTGAAGCAGGTACGCTTCGGATTCGGTGCTCAACGTGATGGCCTGGAACCCGCGTGGACGACGGTACGAAGCGATTCAAAAAGGGTAACGCGCATGAGGTTTTGGGTTCCTGACACCGGTCGCAATGAGATACGCGCGAGCGCTAACCCGTGTTACCTACCCATGGACCGATTCCCGCTGTTGCGTCGAGTGCTCTCGCGGTTGGGTTCCTCTATCCGGCAAGGCAGAGTGCATCGCCGCCAAGGGCGCGGCAATGCCCAGTTACTTCAGTCGTTCTAACAGACCCCGCGCTTCACCCAACAACGCCTGAATCCGCTGTTGCTCGGCGATCGCATCCCTCGTGAACCGCCCGTGCTTGCGCGAGTTCCGGTTTGCCCTCGGCGCTCCGCTCCCCTGTGCACCACCATGCATGCGGCAACGCTTTCTGCCGCGCACCGCCGGCGAGCGGCACGCGCCGCCGGATCGCGTTTTGGCGCCACACCGCGGGCTCGCCAGCATCGGGCCGATATCGCCTGCGTGATCGCTCATACCGTTGTTTCCCGCTCGGCATCGGCGGCATCGCGCAGCCGCCTGGAGCCCGCCGCCTTCCGCGCCGTGGCTGCCGCACCCTTGTCCTTCACGATCACGCTCGCATGCTGCGTGACGTTGCCGACGATGGCGTTGCCGCCGTCGCTCACCGAGACGTTCTGCACGGTGATGGCGGGCTCGCTTTGGCTGCGATGCCGGTTCAGCGCCTCGATCTGGGCGGGAAAGGTGCGGGCGAGCCGGCCCAAAGCACGCGCGGCGCTGTCGTGCCGGGCGAGGTCGTTGGCCGTGGCGAGGTGCTGGGCGCATCGCATCGCCATCACATGAACCGAAACCATCTGCGCCACCAGCATGGCCTCGATGGAGTCCCGCGGCTTGATGCTCTTCACCATCGAAATCATGAAGGCGAGGCTGACCTCATCTAGCCTCTCGCCGCTCGCGCTGGCCCGCACCAGCTGCCGCAGGATGCCATCCATCGCTTCGCGGTCGGCGACCCCCAGGGCGTCGGCCATCAGCTGTTCGCCGAGCGCCGGATCCGGA
>JAIEPP010000323.1 GCA_019748335.1 Xanthobacteraceae bacterium | reverse complement strand
GATGCGACCCATACCCCGCAGTTCCACCAGGTCGAAGGCCTCGTCATCGACAAGGGTTCGCATCTCGGCCACCTGAAATGGATCCTGCACGAGTTCTGCAAGGCGTTCTTCGAGGTCGACCACATCAACATGCGGTTCCGGCCGTCGTTCTTCCCGTTCACCGAGCCCTCGCTCGAGGTCGACATCCAGTGCCGCCGCGGCAATGGCGAGATTCGTTTCGGCGAAGGCGAGGACTGGCTGGAGATCCTCGGCTGCGGCATGGTGCATCCCAACGTGCTGCGCGCCTGCGGTATCGATCCCGACGTCTATCAGGGCTTTGCCTGGGGCATGGGCATCGACCGCATCGCGATGCTCAAGTATGGCATGTCGGACCTGCGCCAGCTGTTCGACAGCGACGTGCGCTGGCTCACCCATTACGGCTTCAAGCCGCTCGACGTCCCGACCCTGGCCGGAGGCTTGAGCACGTGAGTGCTGTCCCTGCGAAATATCAGGGGCTGCGGTCGTTCGCGTTCGGCGACGGACCGGAACTGGCCGACGAGTTGCTCGACCTCGTCATTCGCGAAGTGAAAACCGCGACCTGCTCCACCGAGGACGAGCCGAACACCTCGTCGCCGAACGAACGCTGGATCGTGCTCGACGGACGCGGCCAGCCGGCCTGCGTGATCGAAACCCTCGAAGTGACCTACCGGCGCTACAACGAAGTCGACGCAGCCTTTGCCTATGAAGAAGGCGAAGGCGACCGCAGCCTCCGCTACTGGCGCGAAGCCCATCGCAGCTATTTCGGCCGGTTGGGCCGTTTCAGCGAAGACATGATGCTGATGTGCGAACGTTTTCGCCTGGTTGAGGTGTTTGCGAAAACGGAGCAGGCGTCGTGAGCGCTTCCTGTCTCGCTACCGCTCTCGCGGAGAGAGCCCCCACCCTAACCCTCCCCCGCAAGCGGGAGAGGGAATGGACTGCGTTTGGGGCTAACAGCATCCGTCAAATGGACACGAAATCTCTTTCGAACCAGACGGTCAGACTCCCTCTCCCGCTTGCGGGGGAGGGTTGGGGTGGGGGTCTCTCCGCATCGGAGGTATCAATGGCAGAGCCAAAAGATCCAACCTGGAAAGTCTCCACCAGACTCCGTTCCAACGCCCGCGCGCTTCGAAGAAACTCCACCGATGCTGAACGGCTCCTATGGGCCTCGCTCCGCGACCACCGGCTGAACGGCGCGTCCTTCCGCCGTCAGGCCCCGATTGAAAATTACGTCGCCGATTTCGTCTGTCACGCCGCTCTGCTCGTGATCGAACTCGACGGCGGACAGCATTTTTCCGATTCCGCTGAGCAGAAGGACGCCGCTCGCTCGGCCGTTATCGAAGCAAAGGGCTTTCAGGTCCTTCGCTTTGGCAATCACGACGTCATGACAAACCGCGACGGTGTCCTTGAAACCATTGCCTCTGCCGTCGCGGAGAGAGCCCCCACCCTAACCCTCCCCCGCAAGCGGGAGAGGGGACAAGAGAAGCAAAGATCATGAAATTCACGCTCTCCTGGCTCAAGGAACATCTCGAGACCGACGAGCCCTTGGAAAAGCTTGCCGACAAGCTCACCATGATCGGGCTCGAGGTCGAGCATATCGAGGACAAGGCCAAGGCGCTGGCGCCGTTTTCGATCGCGCGGGTGATCTCGGCCGAGCAGCATCCCAATGCGGACCGGCTGCGGGTCTGCATGGTCGACACCGGCGACGGCGGGGCGCCGGTGCAGGTGGTGTGCGGCGCGCCGAACGCGCGCGCCGGTCTCGTCAGCGTGTTCTCGCCGCCCGGGACGTTCATTCCCGGCAAGAACATCACGCTCGGTATCGGCACCATCCGCGGTGTCGAGAGCCGCGGCATGCTGTGTTCGGCGGCCGAGCTGCAGATTTCCGAAGACCATGACGGCATCATGGAGCTGCCGGCCGATGCGCCGATCGGTGCTGCTTACGCGCAGTGGGCAGGCCTCGGCGATCCCGTGCTCGAAATCAACCTGACCCCGAACCGGCAGGACTGCACCGGCGTGCACGGCATCGCGCGCGATCTGTCAGCCGCGGACATGGGCAAATTCAAGGATCCCGGCATCAAGCAGATCAAGGGCGAATTCCCTTGTCCGGTGCAGGTGACGGTGGAAGACGCCGCGCTATGTCCGGGCTTTGCGCTGCGGCTGGTGCGCGGCGTCAAGAACGGCCCCTCGCCGGAATGGCTGCAAAAGCGCCTGACTTCGATCGGGCTGCGTCCGATCAACGCGCTGGTCGACATCACCAACTTCATGACCTATGACCGCGCCCGGCCGCTGCATGTGTTCGATGCCAAGAAGGTGAAGGGTAACCTCACCGTGCGCCGCGCGCGCGACGGCGAAACCCTGCTGGCGCTCGACGGCCGCACTTACACCCTCGACAACGGCGTCTGCGTCATCGCTGACGACCACGGCGTCGAATCGCTTGCCGGCATCATGGGCGGCGAAGCCTCGGGCTGCGACGAGAATACCACCGACGTGCTGATCGAGTCGGCGCTGTGGAACGAGATCAACATCGCGCAATCGGGCCGCAAGCTCGGCATCAATTCCGACGCGCGCTATCGCTTCGAGCGCGGCGTCGATCCGGCCTTCATGGTGCCGGGTCTGGAACTCGCGACCAAACTGGTGATGGACCTCTGCGGCGGCACGCCGTCGGAGAACGTCGTCGTCGGCAAGGCCTTCGGCGAGGACCGCGTCATCGAGTTTCCGCTGCACGAGGTCAAGCGCCTCGCCGGCATCGACGTGCCGCAGGTCGAGATGAAGCGCATCCTCGGCCATCTCGGCTTCATGATGGCAGGCAGCGGGCCCGTCGTGAAGGTCGCGGTGCCGTCCTGGCGCACCGACGTCGAGGGCAAGGCCGATATCGTCGAGGAAATCGTCCGCATCGTCGGCGTCGACCAGGTACCGATGACGCCGTTCGAGCGCGGCGACGCACCGCGCAAGCCGGTGCTGACCCAGATCCAGCTTCGCACCCGCCGTGCCAAGCGCGCGCTGGCCGCGCACGGCATGGTCGAGGCCGTGACCTGGTCGTTCATTTCAAAGCCGGCCGCCGAATTGTTCGGCGGCGGGCAGGCCGAACTCGCGGTCGCCAACCCGATCGCCGCGGATCTCTCCGACATGCGTCCGAGCCTGCTGCCGGGCCTCATCGCTGCGGCACAGGCCAACGCCAATCGTGGCATCTCCGATGTCGCACTGTTCGAAGTCGGGCAGGTGTTCAGGGGCGACCGACCTGAGGACCAGATGGTCGCGGCATCAGGCGTGCGCCACGGCCTTGCATCCTCGAAAGGCATGGGGCGGCACTGGTCCGGCTCTGTCACGGCGGACGCGCTCGATGCCAAAGCCGATGCGTTCGCCGTGCTGGCCGCGGCCGGCGCGCCGATGCAGGCGCTTCAGATCGTGCCGGGCGGCGCCGCCTGGATGCATCCGGGTCGTTCCGGCACCATCCAGATCGGTCCTCAGAATATTCTAGGCCACTTCGGCGAGTTGCATCCGCGCACGCTGGAAGCGCTCGGCGCCGACGGCCCGATGATCGCCTTCGAGGTGATCCTCAACCGGCTTCCCGACGCCAAGCAGCGCCCGACCCGCGCCAAGCCGGTGCTCGAACTCTCCGCGTTCCAGCCGGTGTCGCGCGACTTTGCGTTCATCGTCGATCGCAGCGTCAAGGCCGGCGAACTCGTGCGCGCGGCGCAGGGCGTCGACAAGAAGCTGATCACGGATGTGAGCGTGTTCGACGTCTACGAGGGCAAGGGCATCGACGAGACCAAGAAATCAGTCGCCATCGCCGTGACGATCCAGCCGCGCGAAAAAACGCTGACCGACCAGGAAATCGACGCGGTGGCGGCGAAGGTCGTGGCCGAAGTGACGAAGAAGACCGGCGGCACGTTGCGCGCATGATCATGCTCGGACATCGAGCATGAATCTGACCGGCCTCCTACCGGCTGACGTCAGTATCAACGTGGCGATTGCGATCTGCGCGATTGCGTTCGTGTCGGGCACCGCGCGCGGATTTTCCGGCTTCGGCTCGGCGCTGATCTTCATGCCTCTGGCAAGTTCGATCGCCGCGCCAAGGCTGGTCGCGGCGCTGCTCCTGATCATCGATTTTATCGGCTCGACGCCCTTGATCCCGAACGCGTGGAAGCAGGCCGACCGCAGAGCGACCGCGATCATGGCGCTCGGCGCGCTGGTCGGCGTTCCCGTCGGCACCTGGCTGCTGACGCGGCTGGAGCCGGTGACGACGCGCTGGATCATTTCTACCTTCGTGTTCGCGCTGCTGCTGTTGCTGCTGTCCGGCTGGCGCTATCGCGGCAAAGAGCACGCGGCGATTTCGATCGGGGTCGGCGGACTGTCCGGCTTTTGCAGTGGCCTCGCGCAGACCGGTGGCCCACCGATCGTCGGCTACTGGCTCGGCCGCCCGATCGCCTCCGTGATCCAGCGCGCCAACATCGTACTGTTTTTCGTAGCCTCAGATTTCTTTTCTCTCGTCAGCTATGCGCTGAGCGGGCTGATCACGGCGGACGCGCTCAAATTCTCGTTCGTGGTCGGGCCGGTCTATGGCATCGGCGTCTGGTTCGGCGCCTCGCTGTTCGGCCGCGCCAGCGACAACCTGTTCCGCGCCATCTGCTACGCCCTGATCGCCGCCGCCGTGCTCATCGGCCTGCCCGCGCTGGATGGTGTGTTGCGGTAGACAAGATATTCGCGGCTCTCGCTTACCCTCCACAGGAGTGTAAAAGCGCGCTGCCCTATTGAGTCACCATCAATTGATCGGCGAAAACGGTGCCGCCTGCCGCGCCGGTGCGCGACGTTGTTGTCTCGGTGCGCGCGCCGGAGTTTCCGGCTCGGGGCCCTTCAACGCGCCGATCCGTCTGAGCGCGGCTTCGGCGGCGCGCTCGCCGCTTTCCCAGGCGCCATCGATGGTGCCCCACAGTGTCTCATGGGTGGCTTCGCCGGCGAGGTACACGCAGCCGATCGGTTCGGTCAAAACCTTTCGCGACGCCTGACCGCCGGGGCCCGCGACTGACATCGCGCCGAGCGCGAACGGCGCCGCGTTCCAGCGCGTCGCGCTGGTTTTCTTCACGGCCGCCGCCGCCTCGCTGCCGAACAGTTTGGTCAACCACTCCACCGCGAACGCGGTCATCGCCGCTTCGCCCTGGGCAGAGAGATCGCGGCCGAACGAGCCTGCGACGTCAATCGTGCAAAGCGACGAGCCGCCGATATTGGCGTACATCAGCGCCGTTCTGGTCGAATTGCTCTGCTCGATGATGATGTCGTCGCGCGAAAGGCCGAGCGGATTGCCGGGCATCTGCAACGCGATGCGGTCATAGCTGCCGAGATTCAATTTCGCAGCGGCATCGAGCGTTCGCTTCGGGATATCGGGGGTGAATTTGATATTGCCCGATGCCAGCACGTTGCTCGATACCGTGACAATGGCGGCGCGCGCGGCGATCTTTCCGGACGGGGTTTCGACGCTGACGTCGCGGCTGCCCCACGCGATCCGGCTGGCGGGCGTCGACAGCGACAACGGCACCTGCTCGCCGAGCCTGGCGACCAGCGTGCCCAGTCCCTGACGGCAGGCGATCGCGGTATTGCGATCCTGCGCGCGGGCTTTGTCGCCGACCGAGACCTCCCTTAGGTCCTTGCCGGTGAAATTCGCCCCGAGCACGAATTCCGCCGTGCCGGCCCAGTCGCCGAGATCTTTCGGCAGTACCGATGCGCAAGCAACGTCGCCCTTGCGCGAAGCTTCGTCGATGGCGCGGTTGGCGCGGACCAGCGCTGCGAGAAACTCCTCGGTCTCGCCGGGGCGGGCGTTGCGGCGCCCGATGCGGATTTTCTGGCCCGACGGCGCGGTCGTGATCTCGAGGCCGGCCGCGCGCGCCAGCTTGATCATCGGATTGGTATCGGGATTGTGCATCCAGCGCGCGCCGCGATCGAACGGCACGTCGAAACTCGCAGTATCGGTCTGGCAGCGGCCGCCGATCTGGCTCGCCGCCTCGACCACGATCACCTTGCGGTTCGCCGCCATGATCCGCCGCGCCGCAGCAATACCGGCGGCGCCGGCGCCGATCACCACAATGTCCGCCTCGCGCGGCAAAGGCGCTGCCGCGACCTGCCCCGTAAAAACCGGGGTCACCGCGAAGGCCGCGGACGCCGAGAGGAAGTCGCGGCGGGTCATTGTCATGTCATGGTTTCCGAGGACTTGCAGGAAATTACGGGAAAAGAGAACAGCTAGCGAACTGTGCCGCATCTCACGTTGCGCGGCAACACTCATGGTAAATCAATCATGTTTGATCCGTTCTGCGCATGAACTAAATTGAAACGGCTTGCGACCATGCTAAGGGAACAAAAAAAGGCGAGCAGAGAAGCCGCTCGGGGGACAGTTTCATGGGCGTAATGCTCGATACCATCGGCCAGTTGATAGCGGGGTACCTGCAGAAGGAAGTCCCGGGCTATGAGCCGTTTACGCCCAGCGATCCCGAACATCTGCGCGGGGTCATTGAACCCGGCGACGTGCTGCTGGTCGAAGGCAACAACCGGATTTCCGGCATCATCAAATACCTGACCCAGTCGACCTGGTCGCACGCCGCGCTTTTTGTCGGTCCGGTCGACGGCGCGGCCGAGCCCGACGGCGAGCCGCATGTCCTGATCGAAGCCAACGTCGGCGAAGGCGTCACCTCGGCGCCGCTGTCGAAATATTACCCGTATCACACCCGCCTCTGCCGCCCGGTCGGCCTGTCCTATGAGGACCGCACCACGGTGTGCCGCTACGCCATCAACCGGATCGGCTTCGGCTACGACACCAAGAACATCGTCGACCTGATGCGCTACCTGATCCCGCTGCCGGTGCCGCAGCGCTGGCGCCGGCGCATGATCGCATTCGGTTCCGGCGATCCGACCAAGATCATCTGCTCGGCGCTGATCGCGCAGGCGTTCGACGCCGTGCGTTATCCGATCCTGCCCAAGATCACCCGCGCCGCCTCGCGCAAGGCGCGGCGCGAGATCCTGCACATCCGCGATTCCTCGCTCTACATGCCACGCGATTTCGACATCTCGCCCTATTTCGAAATCGTCAAACCCACTATCGTGCACGGATTCGACTACCTCTCCCTGCACTGGGCCGACAAGCAGAAGCCGCTCCCGGAGGTAGCCGGCGAATTCGGGGTGTTTCCATCGATCGAGTCGCCGTCGCTTGTTCCTGAAGAGATTGACGAAGAAGCGCCGCTTCCGATTGCAGAAGTAACCTCGGCCGCCGTTGAACCCGTCATGGTCGAGCGCGTCACCGTGTCGGAACATTTCCTCGCCGTCGAATATGTCCCGGTCCGTGCGCCGGAACGCCGTGCCCGTCCGCGCACGAGGGTGCACGAGGCGGCTTAAGAGGCGATTCGTAGGGTCGGCAAAGCGAAGCGTGCCCACCACCTCATCCGAGGTGCGAAGACAAATGGTGGGCACGGCGCAAGAGCGCCTTTGCCCACCCTACGCAAATCTAAAACCGCGCTGCCAATGTCAGCCGCACCGCCAGTGGTTCGGCCGGATGCACATGGCGGTCGGCGACGCCGCCGATCGGCTCGCCCGGCAACCGCGACAGATAGTAATATTCGATCTGGTTGGTGTTGGCGTTGAACAGGTTCAGCACGTCGAGCTGCAGCCGCAACCCGTTGTCGAATCTATAGCCGGCGCGCGCGTTGAAGATCAGCGATTGCTGCGAGCGGACACTGTCGTCCTCAATCAGGGGGCGCGGACCGAAATAACGCGCGCGCAACGCACCGAACCAGCCGCTTTCTGCCCCGAATGTCACGCCACCACTGGCCACCCAGGCCGGCGCACCCGGGATGAAATGACCGACCGGATCGACATTGGTGAAACGGGCGCGGGTGTAAGCGAGATCGAAATCGAAACTCATCCACGGCAGCACCTTGTACTGGTTGGTCCATTCGACGCCGACACGCCTGCTCGGCCGGCTCGGCTCGGTGGTGCCGGCGTCGCCGACGAACAGCAGCTCGGAATCGAAATCCAGCACGAACACCGCGAGCGAGCTGGTGAGGCCTTCGATCGCCTTGGTGCGAATGCCTATCTCGGCGCCCTTCGAACGCACCAGCAGCGGCACGCGACCCTGCGGCGTCACCTTGTCGTTGGGATCGACCGTGATGGTGGCGCCCCTGATGTCGTTGGAGTGCAGGCCGTAGCCGGCATTGCCGTAGAATTCGGTACGGTACCACGGGCCCAGCACGATTCCTGCCTTGGGGCTCGTCATCGACGCCTGCGCGTTGCCGGAATTCTGCGGCGTGTCGCTGATGACACGGCCGGCGAAGATATCTTCGCGAATGCCGACCGTGGTGCGCAGCCAGTCGGTCCATCGCGCTGATGTATCCGCCCACAGGCCGACATTGCCTTCTCTCACATTGTCTTCGCGGACGGTCGACAGCGTCTCGCGCGCGATCGTCTTGAACAGCCCGACCTGGATGTCGTCGCCGCGCGTTTGCAGGCCGACGCGGGTCTGGGTCTCGATGCCGGCAAAACGCAGGTCGAAGGCATGGCTGGCATCGAGGCCGTACACCGTGCGGCGGTCGGTCTGGCTGAACTGATCGCCATTGACGGGATCGTCGAGGAAGCAGGTGAAGTCGTTGAACAGCTGCAACGACGAGCGGATCAGGTAGGCATTGACCTTGGTCTGGCCGTAGGCACTCGATTGCGCCCAGTTGCTCGACAGCGAGAATCGACTCGAGGTGCCGCCATCGGTCGGGTCGAGCGAGCCGAGCCGGGGAATCAAGCCCTGGTCGATCGCGCGCTGCGCCACCTGGTCCGTCGAATTCCAGCCGTTGGAATAAGCCATCGCCGACAGCGTGAAGCCGTCGGTCGCGGTGCCCTGGCTGTAGCGCATCACGCCGTTCAGCTTGCGCACGTTGTCGGGCACGTCCCACGGGCCGTTGTATTTGTTGGCCTCGAAGGCGGAGAGCAGCGTGCCCTCGCCGACGGCAGTCGATGCCGCCGCCAGCGCGCGGGCATAACCAAAGCTGCCGAAGGTCAGTTCGGCAATATTCTTCGGCAGCTTGTTGACATAGTCGATGCCGACCGCGCCTGCGGAAGCGAAATCGCCCTGGTCGGCGAAGTACGGGCCTTTGCGAATGTTGACCGACTGCACCAGTTCCGGAATCAGGAAATTGATATCGGCATAGCCCTGGCCGTGACCATGGGTCGGCATGTTGACCGGCATGCCGTCGACGCTGATCGCCAGGTCGGTGCCATGGTCGAGATTGAAGCCGCGCAGAAAATACTGGTTGGCTTTGCCCTCGCCGGAATGCTGGGTCACGATCAGGCCCGGCACGGCTTCCAGCAGCTCGCCGACGCGCGAGGCGGGGCGCGAATTCAGAACCTCGCCGCTGATGGTCTGTACGCTGGCGGCCGTGGGCTGGAGATTTTCCGGACCTGACGTGGCCGAACCGGATGTCACGCCGCTGGCGACGGTGGGCGCGGGGGGGTTCGGCTGCACCTCTATCGTACTTCGCGCGCTCCGTGCAGAACGCGGCGGCTTGACTCGCTTTGGTGGGTTCGCTTCCGGCGAATTCACCGTTACCGGCGGGAGCTGACCGGCTGTCACCGCCGCAGCGGTCTGCGCACCGGTTGGAGACGCAACGGCGAACAGCGATGCGGCGGCGGAAAATATCCGCCAATCGACAACACGCAACGCCGATGCCCCCGCATGATACCTGCTGCGATCGGCATGCGATCGCGGCAATTCGACTAAACCCGGCCCGCCACGCTAGCAAGCCCGGTATGACGAAACAACAAGCGCGCGCGTGGTCGCGGCTGAGGCACTTTGATCCAGGTAGCTACCGGTCGGAGCGGCCGATCACGGCCATCAATTCTGCGATCTTTTCGCGCTGATCGGCCTTGCTGCCGCTGGTGATGGCGTGCTCGACGCAATGCGAGACGTGATCCCGCAGCACTTCCTCCTCGACCCGTCGCAGCGCCGCCCGCACCGCCGAGATCTGGGTCACTATGTCGATGCAGTAGCGGTCCTCGTCGACCATTTTCGACAGGCCGCGGACCTGGCCCTCGATCCGGCTGAGACGTTTCTGACAGGATGTCTTGATGTCTTTTCGCATGAGGCCTATATACCCCCATAGGGTATAGGTTTCAAGCGCCGAGGAATTGAATAATGAACTCCGAAAACGCCAAACAGGAAGATGCTGCGCAAACGTCCGGATGCGGTTGTTCGTCCAAGACTGCTGCGACCAAGACCTGCTGCGGCGGCCATGATCATGCCGGCCACGACCATCACCCCGGTCATCCCGATCCGGAGGCCAAGGCGGGCGTGCGCGACCCCGTCTGCGGCATGGCCGTCGACCCCGTGACCAGCAAGCATCGCTTCGACTACCTCGGCGAGACCTATCATTTCTGCTCGGCCGGCTGCCGCACCAAGTTCGTCGCCGATCCGAAAAGCTATCTCGAAAAGGACAGCAAGCCGAAAGCCGCTGTCCCGGAAGGCGCGATCTATACCTGCCCGATGCATCCGCAGATCCGCCAGGTCGGTCCCGGCAGCTGCCCGATCTGCGGCATGGCGCTGGAGCCGGAGGTCGCCAGCCTCGATGACGCGCCGAATGCGGAACTCGCGGACATGACGCGACGGTTCTGGATCGGTCTCGCGCTGGCGCTGCCACCGTTTGTGCTTGAGATGGGCAGCCATGTCGTCGGCGGCCATGGCTGGATCGACCCGACACTGTCGAACTGGATCCAGTTCGCCTTTGCGACGCCCGTGGTGCTGTGGGCTGGCTGGCCGTTCTTCGTGCGCGGCGGGCAATCTCTGGTGACGCGCCATCTCAACATGTTCACGCTGATCGCGATCGGCACCGGCGTGGCCTATCTCTACAGCGTGATCGGCACCATCGCGCCGGGGATTTTCCCGGAAACGTTCCGCGGTCATGGTGGCTCGGTGGCGGTCTATTTTGAATCGGCTGCCGTCATCACGGTGCTGGTGCTGCTCGGCCAGGTACTCGAACTCCGCGCCCGCGACGCCACCTCGGGCGCCATCAAGGCGCTGCTGCAGCTGGCGCCGAAAACCGCCCGCCGCGTCGCTGACGACGGCACCGACCACGAGGTCGAGATCGACAGCCTCGCGGTCGGCGATCACCTGCGCGTGCGTCCCGGCGAAAAGGTGCCGGTCGACGGCGTCATCCTCGAAGGCCGCTCCGCGCTCGACGAATCGCTGGTGACGGGCGAATCGATGCCGGTCACCAAGGAGGCCGGCGACAAGGTCATCGCAGGTACGCTGAATCAGTCCGGCGGCTTCGTGATGCGCGCCGACAAGGTCGGCCGTGACACGGTCCTCGCGCAGATCGTGCAAATGGTCGCCC
>JAIEPP010000670.1 GCA_019748335.1 Xanthobacteraceae bacterium | reverse complement strand
GGCCCCATTGTTTCGCATACGCCCAGGAGCCCATCCAGGACAACTTGCGGAGCAGACCATAGACCATCACCGACTCATGGAGCGGCCCGTCCCAGAACCGCCTCTCCTCGAAGACCGTGAGATCCGCTGGATACACACAGTTGGGGAGCGGATTAACGATGCGCTTCACACCGGTCTGATGCGCAGCCTCGAATAAATTGGCGATCATCGGCATGTTATTCCGGAACATGTCAGCCGGTTGCTTGAGGCCGAACTGAATCCCGCCTGCAAAACTGGCACAATTGAGGACAATCGTCGGGCGATTAGCCTCGAATAGCGCAAGCGTCTGATCGAAATCGCGCAGATCCGTGCCAAGAGACAAGGATGTTCGGGTGAAGGCTATAGACGCCTGTTCTAACCTCCGGCACATTCGCTGACCGAGGAAGCCAGTGGCGCCCGTCACAAGAATCATCGTGTCTCTCACAAAAGCTAAATGCGACGATTCGCGCATGGACAATTATATTAAACCAATAGCCTGAAAAACTTTAGTTTAGATGATCCCGCACTATAGCGGCCCCGTAGCGAGACGAAAAGATGACAATCCCGCAGATGGAGCCGTGGCTGGGTGAGGAAGAAGCCGCCGCCGTTAACGACTATATGCGCTCCGGCGGATGGCTCATGGAGCACGACAAGTCACGGCAATTCGAATCCCTCATCGCAAACCATACCGGAGCAGCACATTGCATCGTAACCGTCAACGGCACGGTTAGTCTGACGTTAGCGGCGCTGGCCTGCGACGTGAAGGCGGGAGACGAGGTGATCGTCCCCAACTACACAATGATCGCTACCGCGAATTCCGTTTTTCTGCTTGGTGCAACTCCAGTCTTCGTCGACGTTGAGCCGGAGACGCTTTGCCTGGACATCGATCGAACCGAGGCCGCGTTAACGACGAAAACCCGTGCAATTATCCTTGTGACCGCTAACGGGCGCTATCCAAGAGCCGGCGTCCAGGCGTTTGTAGATCTGGCCAATAAACACGGACTAGTATTGATCGAGGACGCCGCACAGTCGCTGGGTTCGCGTTTCACGGATGGCCGCCATATGGGCAGCGTCGGCAAAGTAGGCAGCTTTTCGTTTTCTGTTCCAAAAATCATCACCACCGGACAAGGCGGATGCTTGATTACCAACGATAGCGAACTTGCTGAACGCCTTCGGAAGTTAAAGGATTTCGGCCGCGCCGCCGGAGGAACGGACATCCATCAGAGCATCGGCTACAATTTTAAATTCACCGATCTGCAAGCGTGTGTCGGTATCGAACAGATGAAGAAGCTCGATTGGCGCATCCAACGCAAAAAGGAGATTCTGGCAAAGTACCGGCAGGCACTCCGCGCGGTAGGCTCGGTGAAATTTTTCGACCAGGACCTGGTAAATACCACCCCTTGGTTCATAGATATTCTGTGCGAGCGACGAGCCGATCTGCAGGCACACCTTAAAAGCAAGGGCATCGGTAGCCGGGTCATGTATCCTCCAATCAACAGGCAAGAGGCCTATCAGCGTGCCGGGCACCACCCCGTCTCTGAGCTCGTCGGAAGGCAGGGCCTATGGTTGCCCTCGTCGTCTCAACTGACCGATCAGCAGATTGAAACGGTTTGCGACTCCATTGCAGAATTCTACAATTAACTGTTCTGATGACACGCATCATTTTCCTCAATCGGTTTTTCTTTCCGGACCATTCTGCGACAAGCCGGATGCTAAGCAGCCTTGCCTTTGAGCTGGCAGCATCAGGCAAGGACGTCCACGTCATTACCAGTCGGCAACTCTACAACAATCCTGGAGCAGACTTACCTGCCGAAGAAGTTGTGAATGGCGTTCGGATCCATCGCGTCGGCACAACGAGCTTTGGTCGCTCGAGCCTGCCAGGCCGCGCCGTGGACTATTTGTCGTTTTATTTTACGTCGTGGCGACGCGCGCTGACCATCGCAAGGCAAAGTGATATCATCGTAGCCAAGACCGACCCGCCAATGATTTCGTTCGTCGGAATGCTCGTTGCATGGCAGCGAGGAGCGAAACTGGTGAATTGGCTACAGGACGTCTACCCGGAAATCGCCATTGAATTTGGCGTCCCGTTCTTGGTCGCACCGGTGCGCCGACTTCTGTTCTGGCTGCGAGATATGTCGCTCAGAGCGGCAGCAACGAATGTCGTTCTCGGCCAACTCCCGGCACGTCTGGTTTCTTCGCGTGGTGTCGCTCCGGACCGTATTCGCATTATTCACAATTGGAGCGATGAGGAAGACATTGTTCCGGTCGCTCATGCAGACAACATGCTGCGTCAGGCGTGGGGCCTTGGTGACAAGTTTGTTGTTGGATACTCGGGAAACCTTGGCCGAACCCATGAATTTCTGACGATGCTCTCCGCGTCGGAGCGTCTCGAAGATAATCGTCGTATCGTATTTCTCGTGATTGGCGCCGGACATCAGAACGACAGCCTCATCCGCGAGGTTAAAGCGCGTGGCCTCGATCGGTCTTACGTCTTCGTCCCCTATCAGGATGCGGCCGTATTAAAATATTCCCTGGGTGTTCCAGATGTGCATTGGATCTCGCTTCGACCGCAATTCGAGGGACTGATCGTGCCCAGCAAGTTTTATGGCATCGCTGCCGCCGGGCGGCCCATGATCTCGGTCGGCAGCAGGAAGGGAGAGCTTGGCCGCCTGGTCGAGGAGCACCAATGCGGCTTTGCAGTCGAGGAAGGCGATGTGGAGGCGCTCGAGAGCGTCATTACCCTTCTATCCCGCGACCACGATTTGTGCGCAACGATGGGACAGCGTGCTCGGTCAATGCTTGATCATCATTTCACGCGTCGCCAGGCGTTTGACTACTGGCAAGCCTTGATTTCCGAGGTCGAATTGGAAAAACCCCGGAAGAGGCGTGACAGAAAAGGAGGGTGCGAACCTTGAGCTCCGAAAAGACGATAAACCAAGTGAACCGTTTGCGCATGCCAGCTCCAGGCCGGGGTCTAAAGGGGATGGCGGCGATCGGGCTGCTTAGTGGCGCAAGGCCGAGCGCTGCACAATCTCGGCTCGAGCCGGCGGTGACGGTTCAGCGCTAGCGATTGCCTTCGGGGGCGGCGAGCCTTCATGTATTTTAAGTCTGTTTTGTTTGGCCTTTACCTCAGCGAGATCTGCCAAGGCTTCCGCTGCTCCCCTATGATTGCTGGTCAATATGCGAAGCGTCTTAATGACGATTTTTGTATCTACCGCAGGCGACGCATTACGAACGTACCACTCGTCATACTTCTCCTTGTCTTCCTTGCTGACGAGCTTGGCGCCATTAACCTGCGCCCAGCCCGTGATCCCCGGGCGGACGGACAAGCGCAGCGCTGTATTGCTCGGCTGATCTTCAGGCAGCAACGGTCGGGGACCGACCAGCGACATATCCCCAAACAACACGTTGATGAGCTGAGGAAGTTCGTCGATGCGGGTGGTCCGCAGGTACCGGCCAATCACCGACGGCTGGCGATCCCCCAAAGCTGGCTTGCCCTTGGAATCAAACGGTGCCCGCAACGTCCTGTACTTGTAGATCAAGAACGGCACCCCCCTTCGACCGGTCCGCTCCTGCCAGAACAGAACTGGTGAGCCGACGTCAATGAGCACAAGCAGCGTTGCGGCCGCAAAGAGAGGCAAGAGCAGGATCATCAGCGCAAGCGAGCCCAAGATATCAACGGATCGCTTCAGGTTCAGAAAGAGGTTGCGCTCCGGATCCGCGTCCGTTGCTGCAATCAGCTCCGATCGAGCCCCCCCCTGCTCGGTCAACCCCAGCATCCGCGGCAGGTAGGCGAGCTCAAGTTGCCGTTTCTGGCAGACCCGCTCGACGTCATGTAGGGCAGCGGGACTGAGAAGATCCGTATCCCCGGCAAGGATCACCCGATCGACATGAATTCCGTGAACTGAAAATTCGGCGACGATCACATCGAGTTCTTGAGGTGTTCCAAGAACTTGCACCCCGCCAAGTGAACGGCCGATCGAGCTCGTTTTTTCTTCGAGGACCGCGACCACCCCTTCTTGATTGGGTGCGTACGCGCGCAGCATCGAGATGAATGAAGCAGCTAGGCGATTGGCTCCGATCACGATGATGCGCTCACGACGCAACTGGTAATCGCTTGCGGGCCGCTCGTTACGTCTAGCCCTGGTCACAATCCGAAAGAGGACGAGACCAGCGGCAAGCAACAGCCCATGATACAATGGAACCGAGCGAGGAATGCCATCGAGACGGGTGAGCGTGAACAGGACGCCATAAGTCAATAATTGCGCGAACAGCACTGCTTCGGCAATGTCGAGCACCTCGTGCGCAGAAAAGTGCCGGGTCACGGTTTTTTGCAAGCCGAAGGCAAGAAATGCAAAGACCGAAGCTCCGCTTGAAATCGCACAATAGATCACTATTGCGTTCCAGTCCTGCCGAGCCAGGACCAAGGCACCACCTAACCACAACGCAACAAGGGGCGACGTCAAAGACCAAAACGCATCCCACATCGACACGTCGACCTTTACCTTGCGCCGAGAAGTTGGAGATGGAACCGCCATATTTGAAAATATGCCCCTACAACAAACAAACCCCGTTGGAGCGAGGAATGTTCCAGTGCAATTAATGTTCCAGTGCAATTGACGTGTTGTCTACACCTTCTCGACGCCAATGTCGGCTAACCTTTAGGCCGCGCCGCAGGTTTTTCGAGCATCGTGCCATATCAACTGTGATTATCTCAATTCGGCAACAGATAATGTCTGTTATTTAATTGACTGTGGAAATCTCCTGCCGCAACGGCACTGCCGAGCCTGAAATCTCTAACGATGTCGGCTATTTAACTGCTAGCTAATGCGGAGAAATCGAGAAATCGTCCGCATTCGAAGAAATAAAATAGTCATGCTCTTGAACGGCGAGATTGAACTCCCCGTACCACCTGACAATGCAAAGTTAGCAAATCAGGAATTTTTCAGAAGTCCTTGTCCACGCTCGTCTATTGGCTAGGCGGCTTGGCAACCGCATTCGACGGCGTCGGAAAAGCTCCGCTCATTTGAAGCTTGTAGAACGGCGCGCTCATGCCACCAACGGTGATTGTGGCGAACTGATACCGAGGCACAGCCACCGTTGCTATTCGCGAAAAAGGACCTCCAGCCGATGGCGCCGAATAGAGGTTGTAATTTATCCCCGGCTCTAAAATCGACGTCTTGATAGTCAGAGTTCCATTCGTAAGCGTGGCCTGAGTACCAAAAGGTCGCGCGAGCGGATCGCCCACAAAGATTCCTTGTGACGGTTGTCGGACCGACTTTGTGTAGGCCTCCAGCGCGGTGTTGCCGCGAAAGTAACTCTTCACAAGCACTGAGGCTGCAGGGAATTTATCTGCATATGCACATGGCTCCGTCACCGTGCCATAGCTTGCGGTTACCCCAGCTTCGAGCCAACGAAGTGCGCTCATTTGCTCCGTCCCAAACAAATCGCCGCCGTTGGACGTGAGATGATCTGCCAGCGCCCCAGGAAGATACGTGTTGGTGTTCAGCTCTGAGACGTTCGCAGATCCCGTCTGGTAAAACAGAATATCCGCCGCGTTCTTGACCTCCGATCGGCCGCCATTCTTCGAATAGTCGAAGTACATCATGGAGAGCGCCTCCGGACGATTCCAGGTCTGCACTGTCGCCTGAAAGTCCTGCAACCGGGGGCCGCTTCTTACGTTATCGGCGGTTCTAACGAACCAGCCGTTGCCTCCAGGAAGGCTCCTCTCGGCCTTTAATCCCTTGTCGATGGTAGCCTTTACACTTGCCGCGCTTTGACCGGCGAGCATCATGGTTGGTCGAATACCGAAGTCGGTGTACGGAGCCGTCGAAGACGATCCGAAATACGGATTCAAAGGTGTCGCGGAACAGTTGTTGCTGGTGAGCGAAGGGTTGTCTATTCCAAACGCGAAAGCGCTGGTTATGGAATAGTTGGTGGAATAGTAGTTGAATCTCGCTATGCGAAAAGGCTTGCTCCAGGAAACGACAAATGCCTGAATTTCTGGACCTGCTGCTGCATCCACTTGCGCTTTGAGGGTCGCGAACTCGGCCGGGTCAATGCCGTTATTTGATGGGAGGCCGGGATGGATTCGATCCCGATCAAAGTTCAGGTGAATCATGTTCCGGGCCGGGATCTTTCTCACCTGCTGATAGTAGCTTGCTACTTCCACCGACTGTGGATCGTTATCGTTGACGAGGACCGCAATCTCTGAAATTTGAATGCTGCTACGAAGCACGAATAGCGTTGCGACCTTAGCCGAGTTTGTGTCGAGCACATCCACAGCCTCGCTGTTCTGCGGCGACTGGGCCGCCACGAAACTTGGCGCAAACAGACAAGCAAACATGAGAACTGCGGGCGCCGGAGGTCTGTGGATCCCGAGCATACGAATGCTTTTCGTAGCACCCCTCAAATACTTGTCGCGCATTTAGACCTCGAAAACTTGGGACTGCAACGTACGAATCGGGCGGTCATTCCATCGCAGCTCTTGGGGGCAATCGCCGCGATGCCATTTCCGGCGAGCAAAAAGCCAGAAAGGGAGCGTGAAACTTAAAAGGAGCCGTTCCATGACGTAAGTACATGAAATTAAAGCATAATTTTAGATTTCAAGATCAGCCATAATTCCAAGATCGTGACTTGTTTAGGTGAGAGCACCGATTCGGCCAGGTCGGCAATACGTCAAAATATTTACAAAGAATTAGGATCTTCGGAGCCAATCTACTTGCGGAGGTTGCCGAAGTGGAAATAGTTGCATTATCAACACTGTGTATCGGGTCGGCGCTTGGCCTGCGGTACAAAATATTTGTGCTGCTTCCGGCGATTTTGCTCGGTCTTTTTGTGTGTACAGCCTATGGGATCGCCCACGGTACGACGACCTGGTCGATTGTGCTCACGAATGTTGTTGGCGCGACGTGTTTACAACTCGGATATTTGAGCGGAGCCTTGCTCAAAGTTTTGGTCTTTGCCGAACGGTTTGATGGAACTAAGAGTTCCCCGTCCGCCCGACCTTTGGCACGCTAAACCCTCCCCGGCCGGCCGCCCTGGCCATCTATCACCGTCTGGTGGTACTCCGCGAGTTTCAGTCTTTTTTTCAGTTCTTTTGCTGTAAAGAACTGACTAGCGGAGATCTCAGAGCGAGCTCTTGTAACCGGACCGGTAGTCAGAAATGTGGAGGCGCTTTCGCAAGTCGGCTGAAGTCAAATCGCCCAAATTGCCTGCGGGCTCGCGCGTGTATGCGATCGGCGACGTGCATGGACGCGTCGACCTGCTGCAAGAAACCTTCGCTAAGATCGACAGCCACCGCGATGCTTATCCAATCGCCAACGCTCTTGAGATCATGCTGGGCGACTACATTGATCGCGGGCCTTCGTCGTTCGATGTGATCGAACTGCTCTCGGGGCGCGTTCGCGGCGGGACAATCTGCTTAAAAGGCAACCACGAGTCTTTTTTGCTGGAGTTCTTGAAGGATCCGACCATCTTCAACCCGTGGCGGCGTTGCGGGGGGCTCGAAACGCTGGCGTCCTATGGACTTGAACCATCTGTCGACCTCTCTCCCGAAGATCAAGAAAGCCTCGCCGCCGCGCTAGCCGAACGATTGCCGGCACATCACCATAACTTTTTGGTCGCTTTGCCGCTGAGCTTTACGTTGGGTGATTATTTTTTTGTCCACGCCGGTGTGCGGCCGGGAGTTGCCTTGTCCAACCAACGCGCTGAAGACCTCCTCTGGATCAGAGAGGAATTTCTCCGCTACGAGGGTAGCTTTGGGAAAGTCGTGGTTCACGGTCATACGCCAGTAAGCGAGCCCGAGATCCGCAACAATCGCATCAATATAGATACGGGCGCGTACGCTTCTGGCAACCTCACCTGCGCGGTGTTTGAGGATGACCAAATTCAATTTCTTTGATTTCGCGGCCAAGAAGCCTTGCTCTCAATCTGCGTTCGTAAATATTTTTAATTATCGGTCACGCCACGCCGATGCGTTTTCAAAAGCCGGGAGTTATGCCGGCCGCTAGCGAAACTTCACAGGAAACTCCGGATGACGGGCGATAAGTTCGATGTGGGCTAGCGCGACTAACCGATTTTGGAAGCTATATGGCAATTTAGAATTCAGGACGACGGGTTGCTTTGATTAAGGGCGTAGCCGGTCAGGACGGCGTTATCTTTCTCCATATCTGCTTGGCCTCGGCTATAACGTCCACGGCATCAAGCGACGGTCGTCTTCGTTCAATGCCACGCGCGTCGATCGCCTTTACAATGACTCACACGTCGGGAATGTGCCGTTCCTGATGCACTACGGCGATATGACCGACTCGACCAACTGATCCGCTGATGCAGCAGATCAGGCCCACCGAGATCTACAATCTCGTCGACCAAAGCCATGTCGGCGTCAGCTTCGAAACCCCGGAATACACGGCAAACGCCGATGCCATCAGGCGTGCTGCGACTGCTGGAGGCGATCCGGATGCTCGGCATGACAAAGGAGACGCGGTTCTATCAGGCCTCGACCTCGGAACTTTTGACCGGCAAGGCGTCCAATTGCACACTTCCCGGCGCGACTTGACAAAACCTGACGGGCGGGTGACGGACGAAGGGTTTGGCGCGCCTAACCTGAGACTTCGCCACCCTGTGGGGCACCGGGTTTGGAGATGATATGGTAGTTCAAGATTCAAGACGACACGTCGCATTGATAACCGGCATCACCGGTCAGGACGGTGCTTATCTTGCCGAATATCTGCTCGGCCTCGGCTACACTGTCCATGGCGTCAAGCGGCGGTCTTCCTCGTTCAACACGGCGCGCGTCGATCATCTCTACAAAGACCCGCACGTCGGGAATGTGCCGTTCCTGATGCACTACGGCGACATGACCGACTCGACCAACCTGATCCGGCTGATGCAACAGATCAGGCCTACCGAGATCTACAACCTCGCCGCCCAGAGCCATGTCGGCGTCAGCTTCGAAAGCCCGGAATACACGGCCAACGCCGACGCCATCGGCGTGCTGCGGCTGCTGGAGGCGATCCGGATCCTCGGCATGGAGAAGGAGACGCGGTTCTATCAGGCCTCGACCTCGGAACTGTACGGCCTGGTTCAGGAAGTGCCGCAGAAGGAGACCACGCCGTTCTATCCGCGCTCGCCTTACGGCGTCGCCAAGCTGTACGGCTACTGGATCACGGTGAACTACCGCGAGGCCTATGGCATGTTTGCCTCGAACGGCATCCTGTTCAACCACGAGAGCCCGATCCGCGGCGAGACCTTTGTTACCCGCAAGATCACGCGCAGCGTCGCCCGCATCGAGACCGGCCTCGAAGAGATGCTCTATCTCGGCAACCTCGAAGCCAAGCGCGACTGGGGCCATGCGCGGGACTATGTCGAGGGCATGCACAGGATATTGCAGGCGGACGCGCCCGACGATTTCGTGCTGGCAACCGGTGAGACCCGCTCGGTACGCGAATTCGTCGAACTGGCGTTTGCCGAAGTCGGCCGCACGATCGAATGGCGCGGCAAGGGTGTCGATGAAACCGGAATCGACACAAAATCCGGCAAGACCCTGATCAGAATCGATCCGGTTTACTTCCGCCCCACCGAAGTCGACCTTCTGGTCGGCGATGCCAGCAAGGCGCGCGAGAAACTCGGCTGGAAGCCCAAGACGCCGTTCGCCCAGCTGGTCAAGGAAATGGTCGCGAGCGATCTCGAAGCGGCGCGGCGGGAGGTAGCCAATGGCAAGTCTTCCGTTTGAGCTGAACGGCAAGACGGTTTACGTTGCCGGGCATCGTGGCATGGTTGGATCCGCGCTGGTGCGCAGGCTGGTACGCGAAGGCGTTGAGCTGCTGACCGCGCCACGTAGTGAGGCTGATCTGCGCGATCAGGCCGCGGTCAACAAATGGTTTGCCGCCAAACGTCCGCAGGTGGTGTTTTTGGCCGCCGCCAAGGTCGGCGGCATCGTCGCCAACAACACGCTGCGCGCCGAATTCCTCTACGACAATCTGGCAATCGCGACCAATGTGATCCATGCGGCGCACGTTCATGGCGCCGAGAAGTTGATGTTCCTGGGCTCATCCTGCATCTACCCCAAGCTGGCGCCGCAGCCGTTGCGCGAGGACAGCATTCTGACAGGCCTGCTGGAGCCCACCAACGAGCCGTATGCGATTGCCAAGATTGCTGGCATCAAGATGGTGGAAGCCTATCACAGCCAGTATGGCGCCGACTTCATCAGCGTGATGCCGACCAACCTTTACGGCCGCGGCGACAATTATCATCCCGAATACAGCCACGTGGTGGCCGCCCTGATCCGCCGTTTCCACGAGGCCAAGGTTTCCGGCGCCAGAGAGGTCGTGGTCTGGGGCACCGGCACGCCGCGGCGCGAATTCCTCTATGTCGACGATCTCGCGGATGCCTGCATCCATTTGATGAAGACCTATTCGGGTAGCGAACTGGTCAATATCGGCACCGGCAAGGACATCACGATCGCCGAATTCGCCCGCGTGGTTGCTGCGACCGTTGGCTATTCCGGCCAGATAAGCTTCGATACCTCGCGCCCGGACGGCACCCCGCGAAAACTGCTCGATGTCAGCCGGCTGGCCAAGCTTGGCTGGCGGGCGGCGACCTCGCTGGAAGACGGCATCAGGCTCGCCTATGGATCCTATCTCGGCGAAACAGGTGCCCGCTGAATTGAAGGCATGCCGGCGCGATTACCTTCCTCTCCAGATCGGAATTACGGCCTATCGAAATTCCGCCCGACGGCATTCCAAGCGGCGATGATCCTATCGACATTCGCGGTCGACGCATTTTTCAACCAATCGTGCGCAAAGGTGGAGTCGCCGGTGGCGACCGTCGAAGATTGTACTCACCGACACAGACAGTCGTGATCAGTGTTCCGTGGGTCGCGCTAGAGTTCAAGGTTAGCGCTTTCTTAACTCAAGCGGCGTACCATCGTCTTGTCGGCGTCGTGTTAGGGCCCGGGCTATTACCCGCCGCCACATGGGCCGGCTGCGCCGATCCAGATCTGCACGGGTTTGCGGAATAAACCGCCGCTCGGGGAAGCCGCCAACCTTGTGGCCGATCCGCAACAACATCGCCCCAAATCGGCGAGCACGGCCCCTCAACCCTACGCAGCCGCGATCGCTTCGCTTATGGTCGCCTACGGACTAGGGCAAATGGATTGGGACTTTCAGTGAGAATTTGGCGCGTCTTCCTGGTCCTGCCTGTGCTGACCTTGACTTTGGGTGGTTGCGGCTGGATGTCGGTGAGCGGCCCCTCCGCCACGGACATATTGGCCGGTCAGCGCGACCCGGTGAGCCTCAACTACGCTGTCGTCAAGCTTACCCCGAAAATC
>JAIEPP010000345.1 GCA_019748335.1 Xanthobacteraceae bacterium | reverse complement strand
TTCTTCGGCGTCGGCATCGGCCGCTACCGCCTGATGATCGTTGTGATCTGCGGCCTGCTCACGCTGGCGCTGCAACTGATCCTGGCGCGCACCCGCTTCGGCAGCCGCCTGCGGGCCGCGGTTGACGACCCGCGCGCGGCATCTGGGCTTGGCATCAACGTGCCGCAGGTATTTGCGTTCACCTTTGCGTTCGGATGCGGCCTGGCCGGTCTCGGCGGCGCGCTGAGCGCCGAGATTTTGGGGCTTGATCCGTATTTCCCGCTGAAGTTCATGATCTACTTCCTGATCGTGGTCACCGTCGGCGGCTCCTCCAGCATCACGGGGCCATTTCTGGCCTCGCTGCTGCTCGGCATCGGCGACGTCGCCGGCAAATATTACGTCCCGAAGATGGGACCGTTCGTGATCTACACCATGATGATCGTGATCCTGATCTGGCGCCCCAACGGCCTGTTCGGCCGCGCCGCCGCGCGGTGAGCCCTTCGATGACCGCGCTTCCCGACGTCTCATCCCACGCCATGGCCGGCGCCCGCTGGCGCCCGGCCGAGATCGCGTTCTGGATTCTGGCGCTTGCCTGCGCGTTCCTGTTTCCCTCACGCTATCTGATCATGACCGACATCGTGCGGCTGGCGCTGTTCGCGCTGTCGCTCGATCTGATCCTCGGCTATGCCGGCATTGTCTCGCTCGGCCATGCCGCCTTCTTCGGCGTCGGTGCCTACGCGGCCGGGCTGATGGCGCTGCATGGCATCGTCACCGAGCCGGTGATCGCGCTGGTTGTCGCCGGGCTGATCGCCATGGTGCTCGGCTTCTTCACCAGCTTTCTGGTGATCCGGGGCGTCGATCTGACCCGGCTGATGGTGACGCTCGGCGTCGCGCTGCTGCTGGAAGCGATGGCCGAACGGTTCTCCAATATCACCGGTGGCTCCGACGGCCTGCAAGGCATCGAGATGGCGCCGATCCTCGGCGTGTTTGCGTTCGACATGTTCGGCAAGACCGGCTTCTTCTACTCGCTGATTGTCTTGTTCCTGATGTTCCTGCTGGCGCGGCGGATCGTGCACTCGCCGTTCGGCCTGTCGCTGCGCGCGATCAGGAACAATCCGCTGCGGGCCTCTGCGATTGGTGTGCCGGTCAATCGCCGGCTGATCGCGATCTACACCGTGGCGGCGTTCTATGCCGGCATCGCCGGCGCGCTGTTCACCCAGACCACGGCGCTGGCGTCGCTCGACGTGTTCTCGTTCGAGCGCTCCGCCGACCTGATGCTGGTGCTCGTGATCGGCGGCACCGGCTATCTCTATGGCGGGCTGATCGGCGCCGTCGTGTTCAAGATGCTGCAGGAATTCTTCTCCACCATCACGCCGCAATACTGGCAGTTCTGGATCGGCCTGGTGCTGGTCGTGATCGTGCTGGTCGGCCGCGACCGCATCCATCGCGGGGCGTTGTGGTTGCCTAACCTCGTGATCAGGCAGTTCGCCGGACGCAAGGCCGTCATTGCCGTTCCCGAAAGCGACACGCGATGACGATCGCTCTGCAAACCAGGGGACTGGAGAAATCCTTCGGCGGCCTGCGGGTGACGCGCGACCTGTCGCTCCGGGTCGAGCAGGGCGCCCGCCACGCTTTGATCGGGCCGAACGGCGCCGGCAAGACGACCGTCATCAACCTGCTGACTGGTGTGCTGAAGCCCAATGCCGGGCGCATTTTGCTTGAAGGCAGCGACATTACCGATCTGCCGGTTCACACTCGCGTGCTGCGCGGGCTATCCCGCACCTTCCAGATCAACCAGCTCTATGCCGACCTGACCCCGCTCGAAACCGTGGGCCTCGCGGTCTCCGAACGGCTGGGCCGCGGCGGCGACTGGTGGCGGCGGATGGGAACGCGTAGCGACGTCAATCAGGAGATCGCAGAGACGCTTTCGCGCTTTCATCTGCTCGATGTGATGAACGAGCTCACTGCGACGCTGCCTTACGGCAAGCAGCGCCTGCTCGAGATCGCGGTCGCGATTGCGACCAAACCGCGCGTACTGCTGCTCGACGAGCCCGCCGCCGGTGTCCCCGAAAGCGAGCGCCACGATATCCTGGCGGCCGTTGCCGCGCTGCCGCGCGACGTCACGGTGCTCTTGATCGAGCACGACATGGACCTGGTGTTCTCGTTCGCCGATCGCATCTCGGTGCTGGTCAACGGCGCCATGCTGGTGGAAGGCCCGCCTGACCAGGTGGCGCGGGATCCCCAAGTCAAGGCGGTCTATCTCGGTGAGGCCGCCGATGTCTGATCTTTTGGCCATCAACAGCCTCCGCGCCGGCTACGGCGAGGCCGTGGTGCTGCCCTCGATGTCGCTGACGCTGGGCGAAGGCCAGGTGCTGGCGCTGCTGGGGCGCAACGGCACCGGCAAGACCACGCTGATCAATTCGATCGTGGGCGTCACCCGCCGCTTCGGCGGCACGCTCTCGCTGGGTGGGGTGGATATCACGGCGATGCGGCCGGACCAGCGGGCGCGGGCCGGGATCGGCTGGGTGCCGCAGGAGCGCAACATCTTCCGCTCGCTGACGGTGGAAGAGAACATGACCGCCGTAGCCCAGCCAGGGCCCTGGACGGTCGAAAGGGTCTACGAAATGTTTCCGCGGCTCCGGGAGCGGCGCGGCAATTTCGGCAACCAGCTCTCCGGCGGCGAGCAGCAGATGCTGGCGATCGGCCGCGCGCTGACCTTGAACCCCAGGGTGCTGCTGCTGGACGAGCCGACCGAAGGGCTGGCGCCGATCATCGTCGAGGAGCTGCTGCGGGCACTCGGTACCATTACCCGGTCAGGTGGTATCTGCTCTATCATCGTCGAGCAGAATGCCCAAAAGATTCTGGGGCTGGCGGATCGGGTTGTGATATTGGAGCGCGGCGCGATCGTTCATGATGCGGCAAGCCGCGACCTGCAGGCCGATCCGACGGTGCTAGAACGCTATCTCGGCGTCGCCGGCGCCGCAGCACATTGAGAGTCTTTATTTGACGCGTTTTCTTCACGCGAACCGGTGTCCACTTCGCTTGAAAACGCTTTAGCTTCGGGAGTTGAGACCATGCAGAGAACCAAAGCCCCGTTCCGTGCCGACGAAGTCGGCAGCCTGTTGCGGCCGCAGCGCATCAAGGAAGCGCGCGCCAGGCTCGAGAAGGGCGAGATTACGGCTGACGATCTGCGCAAGGCCGAGGACATCGAGATCGAGAAGGTCGTGCACCGGCAGGCCTCGACCGGCCTCCAGCTCGCCACCGACGGCGAATTCCGCCGCTCCTGGTGGCATTTCGATTTTCTCAAGGATCTGACGGGCTGCGAGCTCTACCATCCCGATTCGGGCATCCAGTTCACCGGCGTGCAGACCCGGCATGACGCCATCCGCGTCATCGGCAAGCTCGACTTCCCCGACAACCATCCGATGCTGGATCACTTCCGCTTCCTGAAGAAGCAGTGCGACACCGCCCATGTCACGGCGAAGATGACCATTCCGTCGCCGGCCGTGCTGCATTTCCGCGGAGGCCGCAAGGCAATCTCGAAAGCGGTCTATCCCGATCTCGAAGCGTTCTACATGGATCTCGGCAAGACCTATCGCAAGGCGGTGAAGGCATTCTACGACGCTGGCTGCCGCTATTTGCAGTTCGACGATACGGTCTGGGCCTATCTCTGCTCGCAGGAAGAGTTGCAGAAGGCGCGCGAGCGCGGCGACAATCCCGACGGCCTGCAGGAGATCTACGCCCGCGTCATCAACTACGCGCTGGCCGAGCGGCCGGCCGACATGGTGGTGACGACGCATGTTTGCCGCGGCAACTTCCGCTCGACCTGGATTTCGTCCGGCGGTTACGAGCCGGTGGCCGAGACCATGCTGGCCGGAACCAATTACGACGGTTACTTCCTCGAATATGATTCCGACCGCGCCGGCGGCTTCGAGCCGCTGCGCTACCTGCCGAAGGGCAACAAGGTCGTGGTGGTCGGCGTCATCACCTCGAAGTTCGGGGAACTCGAGAAGAAGGACGACATCAAGCGGCGCCTGGAAGAGGCTTCCAAGTTCGCGCCGCTCGACCAGCTCGCGGTATCCCCGCAATGCGGCTTCGCCTCGACCGAGGAAGGCAACATCCTGTCCGAGGAAGAACAGTGGGCCAAGCTGCGCCTCGCGGTTGAGGTGGCGAACGAGGTGTGGGGGAAGTAGGTCTTTCCCCGTCATTGCGAGACAACGGGTCGGCGCGAAGCGCCGCCCGATGACGGGCTCTGCGAAGCAATCCATAACGCGGCACAACGGATGGCTGGATTGTTTCGTTGGCAATTTCTTTTGACTTCGTAGACCATGTTCTCGGACATGCCACTGCGGTGATGTCGATAAAAATTGCAACAAAACCGGTACCTTAACCTGCCGTTCAACCTTCCGGCAGAAGCTCGCGCAATGTGCGGCGTCGCCCCTTCGCGGCCGACGCTCGCCAGCTGTATGCCTCCGGTGCGTTTTGAAGCGTGAGAGCGATCGTGATCAGCCTCGGTGATCAGCTAGACAAGCATCGCGGCTTCGGACCCGGATTCGACTTTCTCCGGATTTTCCTGGCGCTTGGAATTGTGGTCTGGCACGCCTTCGGTCTTGCCGAGGGCGGGTTCGATGTCGAGCACGCCCCGGTCGTGTGGTTCGCCGGCTACGGAATGCTCTACGTGTTTTTTGCGTTGAGTGGTTTTCTGATCGCAGGGAGCGCCCAGCGCCTCAGCCTCGGTAACTTTCTCATCAATCGCGGCCTGCGCATTTTTCCTGCCCTCGTTGTCGAAGTGCTGCTCTCGGCGTTTCTGTTGGGGGTGATGTTCACCGATCTTCCGGTCCGGGAATATCTTTCCAACCCCGGCACTTATCGATATCTGACCAACATCGTGGGGCTGATGAATTTCGAACTGCCCGGCGTATTCCGGGGCAATGGCGTCGCCGTCGTCAACTATTCGCTGTGGACGGTGCCGTACGAATTCTTCTGCTACTTCATCATGTCGGCCTTCATGGTGTTTGGCGTGCTTCGCAAGCCGGCGCTGGTGATGGCCCTCGCAGCCGGGTTCGCCGTCATCGGTCTTGCGCTGGTGCTGTTTGGGGCAGCGGCACAAGCATCCGACGGCGGGCTTATGAAGCTCGGCTATTCCGCTTTCACCGAACGTGGGTCCCGGCTGATCGTCGCATTCGTGCTGGGAATCGCAGCCTACCTGCTGCGATATCGTATCCCCTACAGCCACGCGGCGTTCGGCCTCTGCATACTGTTCCTGTCAGCTCTGGCCGTGCTTGGACCGCTAAGCGTTGCCGTGCTCAATGTGCTGGCTTCGCTGCCGCTGGTCTATGTCATGGCCTATCTCGGGGCATCCAACGTGCCGATGCTCCCGGTGCTTCACGAGCGTGACTACTCCTATGGAATCTATCTTTACGGGATGCCGATCCAGCAAATGATGATCAGCCTGTTTCCCGGCGTTAGCAGTCCGCTGGCTCAGCTCGGTTTGGCCGTTCCGGCCATCATCGGCTTTGCGGCATTTTCCTGGCATCTGATCGAGCGGCCGATATTGCAGCAGAGGCGACGCTTCTCCTTTGTCGCCAAAGTTCGCGACGTCGGTGCGGGCGGCGCGCCAGCGCCGATGGTCCCGGCGGCAAAGGACGCCGGCTACTTCTCCACCAGATAGACCTCGCCGAGCAGCGACGAATTCGACCACGGCACCTGCTTCGACTTGGTCGCGGCGACGACTTCGGCGCGCACGCGGGTCAGCATCTGCTGCACCTCGATCCCCGGCGTGCCGATGTGGCGCGACAGCGCCGCCGAGAACGGGCTGTTGGCGCCTTCGCCGTCGAGCGCCACTTGTCCGGGCGCGGTCGCAAACGCAATCAGCGTGCCTGCGCCCAGCGTCGCACCGGCGCCAAGCGAGGTCGGCGCGGCGAGGCCGGAGCCGGCTGCGATGCCAGCCTCGATGCCGCGGCTGGCGCCGGCCGTAGCAACCTTTGGCGCCATCGGATTGTTGCGGCAGGCGTCGAGGATCAGGATGTTGGTGCGAACCTGGTCATCGAGGCCGGCCATGATCGTGTCCATGTCCATCATCGCGTCGGTCATGCGGCTGCCAGCCTCAAACTGGATGTCGACCGGCACCAGATAATTGCGGCCGTCGACCTGCACGCCGTGGCCGGCGTAGTAGACCACCGCAATCTGCGCCCGCGCCGCTTCGCGCAGGAATTCGCGGATCATGCTCTGCATCGCCGCCCGGTCGAGGTCGATACCTTCCGTCACCGTGAATCCGATGTCACGCAGGCTCCTGGCGATCGAGCGCGCGTCGTTGGAGGGATTGGGCAGGGCTTTGACGTGCGCATAGGTACCGTTGCCGATCACGAGCGCCACGCGCCGGCTCGTTGCCACGCTCTGGGCCGGTGCCGGGGACTCCGCCCGTTTCGGCGCGGCGCCAAACGGCGAGGGACCTGTGACCGCGTTCCGCGGCGGGGGCGCGGCCGGTGCGTCCGACAGCAGCGACAGCCGGACTTTGGCGGTCGCCTGGTTGGCCTTGCTGCCGGCATCCGATGGGCGGCCCTCGAGCGCCGCGGCGTAATCCTTTTTCGCGCCGTCGAAATCGCCCTTGGCCTCGTAGGCGAGCGCGCGCTGGGTGTAGGCCGAGATCAGCACGCTGCCGGGCGGCGTCATGATGTTGACGGGGGCCTTGGCCCTGGCGAGCCGGATCGCCTCGGTGCCGTCGGCGATGGCGCGGTCGAGGTCGCCCTTGGCGCGCCAGACCACGGCGCGGTCGATCAGGCCGGAGGGCAGAGACGGATCGAGCCGGATCGCTTCGTTGATGTCGGCGAGCGCGCCGTCGAGGTCGCCGAGCGCCTGTTTCGACAGCCCGCGGTTCTTCAGGGTGTAGGCGTTCGGGCTGAGCCGGTTCGCAATATCATAATCGGCGATCGCCTTGGCATACTCTCCCTTGCCGCGAAACGCGTTGCCGCGGTGGTGATAGATGGTGCCGTTCTGCGGGCCGCTGCGCAACGCGTCGTTGAAATCCGCGATCGCGATGTCGTATTCGCCCTTGTCGTAATAAGCGGAGCCGCGCAGGTTATACAGCGCCTGATCGGGCTTGAGCCGCAGCGCCTCGGTGGTGTCGGCGATCACCCGGGCGTAGTCGCCCTTCTTGTTCCAGCCGACCGCGCGCCAGAAATAGACGTTGGCGAGCTGACCGCCGGAAAAAACCTTCAGCGCGATGATCTTGTTGCAGGCGTCGATCTGCTGATCGGCCGGCGTGGTCTCGGTCGTGCACAGCGGCCCGAGCTGCGAGCGGGACTGGGCCGGTGTGGGCTGCGACCACAGCGCGGACAGGATCAAGGTGAGAGCAAGAATCAAACAGCGCATCAGGTACTTCGCTTCGCTCGCGATGACGGAAAGGTGTCCAGGTCTTTGTTGCAGTCGGTGGGCCGGCGGTTCAAGGCCGCATTTCCCCCGTTGGGCAGATGGTGGTAGGACACCCCGGCGATCCACCGCTGCCCACCCGCGCGTCCCAAGCCGGTTCTCGAATTCCCGCCCGATGAAGAACGACCAGATCCTCAGCCAGATTTCCGAATTCTGCCGCCAGGCCGATATGGCGGAGACGACGTTCGGCCGCCGCGCCGTCAACGACGGCAAGCTGGTGCACCGTCTGCGTGAGGGCAAGCGCATCACCATCGACACGCTCGACCGGATCCAGGCCTATATTGCCGCTTCCACCCCGGGCGGGCTGCCGCCGCCGCGCGGCCTGCAGGTGCCGCCCGAGAAGCGCGACCCCCGCGGCAATTTCCGTTTCTTCGAGAATCGGCAGAAATACCTGCTGTTCGTCCACACCTGCAGCGAGAAGCGGGTGATTGCCGAGCGGGTGGCGCTGGAACTGTCCAGCCTGCATCCACGCCCGCCGGCGCTCAGGGTATTCGACGCCGGCGTCGGCGACGGCACGGTGCTGGCGCGGGTGATGCGCTCGATGCACGGCCGTTTTCCCCATATGCCGTTCTACATCGCCGGCAAGGAGCTCAGCCTCGAGGATGTCCGGCTGACGCTCGACAAGGTCGCGGACCGGCTGTTCGAGCACCCGGCGACCGTGTTCGTGCTGACCAACATGTACTACGCCGAGGCGCCCTGGCTGACCCCGGCTTCGCCGGCGGCGGCGGCCGGCATGATCTGGCACGAGGTCGCGCTGCGGGGCGCCTCCTCGGGCGAATTCGAGGCCCAGATCGCCGAACTGGGGCCGTTTCTGGAGCAGAACTGGCGGGCCAATATCAGCCCCAGATCGGGCATGCCGATCTATGAACGCCCGGTGGCGCTGGTGCTTTACCGGGAGGACCACCGCTTTCTGCTTGATTCGATCATCCCGAGAGCCGGCCGGACCGAGGCCAATTTCGACCTTGTGATCGCTTCCCAGCCCTATCGGGCGAAATCCTCTGTGAATTTCCGCGCCAAGCGGATTATCGCCCCCCTGGCCCGGGCGTTGCGGGCCGGCGGCCGTTTGATTGGAATTCACTCCCACGGGCAGGATCCGGGCCTCGAAATCATCCAATCGGTCTGGCCCGGAGAAAATCCTTTCGCTGTAAGCCGTCATGAGCTACTCCGCGCCGTGAAATACGAGCTGGGGTCGGCCGGGCGGGACCTTAACTTTAATGCCTATGCCGATAACCGTTCCATCTTCCGTTATGATATGGAAGCGCTGCCCAACGAGGTGACCGGCTCGATCGGAACCTCGACGGCTTTTGCGGCGTGGAATGCGGCGGTGTATGTCGCCCAGATCGAAGACGACCGGTTGACGGAAATGACTGAAAACAGCCGGACCCTCGATGCCACCAGAGAGGTTCTGCGCAGGCATAATGGGCTTTGGTTTTACGACGAATCCTACGTCATTTCGCGCCGTCGCGACTGACATTCCGGGATATAGATCACACAGAGAGCCGCCGACATCAGGCGGCAACAAGGGGTTGGTTGATGCGCGCGTCCTATCTGTTTACCAGCGAGTCGGTTTCCGAGGGTCATCCGGACAAGGTTTCGGATCAAATCTCCGACGCGATCCTCGATGCCTTCCTCGAAAAGGACGTCAAACTCGGCATCGCCGATGACAGCCAGATCAACACCCGTCTCGGCTGCGAGACGCTGTGCACCACCAACAAGATCGTGATCGCCGGCGAGGGCCGCGGCCAGCTGTTCCGTGACATTCACGGCAAGTCGGTGGTGGATCGCGAGCTGATCACCCAGATCGCGCGCGATGTCGTCAAGGATATCGGCTACGACCAGAACGGCTTCTCCTATCACGGCGCCGATGTCGAAGTGCTGTTGCACGGTCAGTCGGCCGACATCGCGATGGGCGTGGACGCCAAGAAAAAGAAGAGCGGCGAAGAAGAGGGCGCCGGCGACCAGGGCATGATGTTCGGCTACGCCTGCACCGAGAGCGAAGTCTACGAAAAGGGCTCCTACATGCCGGCGCCGATTTTCTTCGCGCACCGGATCCTCAAGGTGCTGTCGGAGAAGCGCCGCAGCGGCCAGATGTTCGACCTGCAGCCCGACGCCAAGAGCCAGGTCACGGTCAGGTATGTCGACGGCAAGCCGGTCGGCTGCACCAAGGTCGTGGTCTCGACCCAGCACAACGAGAAGAGCCGCAACGGCAAGAAATATTCGCCGGGCCTGATCAAGGACATGATCGCCCATGAAGTCGAGGGGGCGCTGCCGAAGGGCTGGATGCCGCAGAAGTCGTCGGACTTCCTGGTCAACCCGACCGGCAACTTCGTGGTCGGCGGACCCGACGGCGATTGCGGTCTCACCGGCCGCAAGATCATCGTCGATACCTATGGCGGCTATGCGCCGCACGGTGGCGGCGCGTTCTCCGGCAAGGATCCGACCAAGGTCGACCGTTCGGCCGCCTATGCCGCGCGCTATCTCGCCAAGAACGTGGTCGCCGCCGGTCTCGCCGAGCGCTGCACCATCCAGGTGGCCTACGCGATCGGCGTCGCTGACCCGATGTCGCTGCTGGTGGACACCCACGGCACCGGCAACGTCGACGAGAAGAAGCTCGAGAAGGTGTTGCCGGAACTGTTCCGCCTGACGCCGACCAACATCCGCCGCACGCTGAAGCTCAACCGACCGATCTACCGCCGTACCGCGTCGTATGGTCATTTCGGCCGCGCCCCCGAAAAGGACGGCGGCTTCTCCTGGGAAAAAACCGATCTGGCCGCCGCACTGAAGAAGGCGGTCTGACTTTCTCCGTAATCGTCTTGCGTATTCCGGAAAGCGTCAGTGCTTTTCGGAATATGCTTTTTTAAGGGATCAACCACATGACCGCTGCCGCCAAGAAGCCCGCCTTTACCGACTACATCGTCAAGGACATTTCGCTCGCCGAGTTCGGCCGCAAGGAACTCTCGCTCGCCGAGACCGAGATGCCCGGCCTGATGGCGACGCGCGAGGAATACGGCCCCAAACAACCTTTGAAGGGCGCGCGTATCGCCGGCTCGCTGCACATGACGATCCAGACCGGCGTGCTGATCGAGACGCTGGCAGCGCTCGGCGCTGACATTCGCTGGGTCTCCTGCAACATCTATTCGACGCAGGACCATGCGGCGGCAGCGATCGCAGCCGCCGGCATTCCGGTGTTCGCCGTCAAGGGCGAGACGCTCACGGAGTACTGGGACTACACCGCAAAAATGTTCGACTGGCACGGTGGCGGTCACCCGAACATGATCCTCGACGACGGCGGTGACGCCACCATGTACGTCCATCTCGGTCTGCGCGCCGAGAACGGCGACACCAAGTTCCTGGACAAGCCGGGTTCGGAAGAAGAGGAAGTGTTCTTCGCGCTGCTCAAGAAGCAGCTCAAGGAAAAGCCCAAGGGCTACTTCGCCGAGATCGCCAAGAGCATCAAGGGCGTGTCCGAAGAGACCACCACGGGCGTGCATCGTCTCTATGACATGCAGAAGGCCGGCACGCTGCTTTGGCCGGCGATCAACGTCAACGACAGCGTTACCAAGTCGAAGTTCGACAACCTCTATGGCTGCCGTGAATCGTTGGTCGACGGTATCCGCCGCGGCACCGACGTGATGATGTCGGGCAAGGTGGCGATGGTCGCGGGCTTCGGCGACGTCGGCAAGGGTTCGGCGGCTTCGCTGCGCCAGGCCGGCTGCCGCGTCATGGTCTCCGAAATCGATCCGATCTGCGCGCTGCAGGCGGCGATGGAAGGCTATGAGGTCGTGACGATGGAAGACGCGGCCCCCCGCGCCGACATCTTCGTCACCGCGACCGGTAACAAGGACATCATCACGATCGAGCACATGCGCGCGATGAAGGATCGGGCCATCGTCTGCAACATCGGTCACTTCGACAACGAGATCCAGATCGC
>JAIEPP010000339.1 GCA_019748335.1 Xanthobacteraceae bacterium | reverse complement strand
ACCCCGAGACCAAGTGGGGCGGTTCGGTGATGGCGGCGTTGCAGATCAAGAACATCCCGACCGGCGCCGGCGACGACATCAAGATCGACGCCAGCTACGCCAAGGGTGACACCAAGAACGTGATCGCCACCAGCGGCGGTTCGCCGAACTTCGCGATGTTCGGCGGTAGCGGGAACGGCGCTTACCAGAGCGTCGGATTCGGTGCTACCACCGACGGCGTCTACTTTCCGGGCGCAGCCGGCACCAACGGTATCGTCCTGACGACGGCCTGGGGCGTCCGCGGCGCCTTCAACCACAACTGGAACCCATACTGGTCGACCAGCCTTTTCGGCAGCTATTCGCAGGTCAAGTATGACGGCGGGGCGAACGACAACCTGCTGGGTGCCGGTACCACGTCGGCCAAGGGCGCGTATTGCGCCGCCTTCGCCGCCAGCCATCCTGGCCAAGCCTTGGTCGGTACGGCGACCGGCGCCTACACCTGCAACCCCGACTTCAACGTCTCTCAGCTCGGTGCCGTCACCCGCTGGACCCCCGTCAAGGGCCTGACGTTCTCGGCCGAAGTCGACTGGTTCCACCTCGACCAGAAGATGTCGGGCAGCTCGACCTTCGCGGCGACTGCTCCGAAGCCGACCGCGCTCTACGAGTTCAAGGACCAGAACACCGTTCTGCTGCAGGTCCGCGCTCAGCGTAACTTCTGATCCACCTCGCCTGAACCAACAAACGCCGCGCTGTCGCACAGACAGCGCGGCGTTTCCTTTTGGCAGACCGAGGCCTCGATCCTTTTCGGTTCCGGTTGAATCAGAACCGGGCTCTCGTTTTATTGTTTTTGACGAGTTTTCTACCGCAGATAAGTCCACGCAATCTGCGCAAGATTGATTGCTGTGCGAACCGGTGTCCATATCGCTCGAAAAAGCTTTAGGCAAACGAAGGCGGCGGCGATCCCCGGATCGCCGCCGCCTTGCCTTTACCTGCCGCGCGCTTACTTCGTCAGCGGGCAGCCCGAGTCTTTCGCTGAAGGAAACGCCTTGTCGCCGGGCACCACGGCGAGCTGCTTGTAGTAGTCCCACGGCTTCTTCGATTCCGACGGCTTCTTGACCTCGAACAGATAGAGGTCGTGCACCATGCGGCCGTTTTCCAGCACCTTGCCGCCTTGCGCGAAGAGATCGTCGACCGGCAATTCCTTCAGCTTCTTGGCGACCGCATCCGAATCCTTGGTGCCCGCCGCTTTCACCGCCTTGAGATATTGCAGCGTCGCCGAATAGGTGCCGGCCTGGATCATGTTGGGCATGCGGCCGGTGCGCTTGAAGAAGCGGTTGGCGAGGTCGCGACTCTTGTCGTCGCGATCCCAGTAATAGCCCTCCGTCAGCACCAGGCCCTGGGCGGCTTCAAGCCCGAGGCCATGCACCTCGGCCAGCGTCAGCAACAGCCCGGCGAGTTTCTGGCCGCCCTTGACGATGCCGAACTCCGCCGCCTGCTTGATCGAGTTGGTGGTATCGAGGCCGGCATTGGCGAGGCCGATGATCTTGGCTTTCGAGCTTTGCGCCTGCAGCAGGAACGAGGAGAAGTCCGACGAGTTCAGGGGGATGCGGACCGAGCCCACCACCTTGCCGCCCTTTTCCTTGACCAGATCGCCTGTGTCTTTCTCCAGCGCATAGCCGAAGGCGTAGTCCGCGGTCATGAAGAACCAGGTATCGCCGCCGGCCTGCACCAGCGCGCCGCCGGTGCCGACCGCCAGCGCGTGGGTGTCGTAGGCCCAGTGAAAACCGTACGGCGTACAGGCATCACCGGTGATGCGCGAGGTCGCCGCCCCCACGACGATGTCGATCTTCTTCTTTTCCTTCGACAGTTCCTGAACCGCGAGCGCGACCGAGGACGTCGTCAGTTCGGTGAGCATGTCGACGTTTTCGACCTCGTACCAGCGCCGCGCGATGGCGGTGGCGAGATCCGGCTTGTTCTGGTGGTCGGCGGAGACAATCTCGACGGGATGACCGAGCACGCTGCCGCCGAAATCCTCAATCGCCATTTTTGCGGCTTCGAGCGAGTACTTGCCGCCGTAATCGGCGTAGACCCCCGACTGGTCGTTCAAAATGCCGATCTTGACGCCCTGCGCCGACGCCGGCGCCGCCAACAAAAGAGCGCCCATCGCCACGGCCGCCAACAATCCCGACTTCATATGTGCCTCCCAGCAGTTTCTGTTCGGAGAAAATCCACGCAACAATATTTCATAACCCTGCGACTGCCCATCTATTTCAGATCAGCCAAAAGTATTGGGGCTTGCGGCGCACGCAGTACCGCGGCGATCACGCCGCGGTCGGCTTGCTGCTCTTCCCATCGGCCAGATTGCGGACGATGACGTAGAAGATCGGCGTAAAAATCAGGCCAAACAGCGTGACGCCGAGCATGCCGAAGAACACGGCGACGCCGACCGCCTGGCGCATTTCCGAACCCGAGCCGGTCGAAACCACCAGCGGCAACACACCGAGAATGAAGGCGAACGAGGTCATCAGGATCGGCCGCAACCGCAGCCGGCAGGCCTCGATCACGGCTTCAAGCCGTGGCCGGCCCTCGAGCTCGATGTCGCGGGCAAACTCCACGATCAGAATCGCGTTCTTCGCCGCCAGCCCGACCAGCACCACGAAGCCGATCTGGGTCAGGATATTGACGTCCTGTCCCATGATCCGCACCCCGATGGTCGCGGCCAACAGGCACATCGGCACGATCAGGATCACCGCGAACGGCAGGCTCCAGCTGCCATATTGCGCGGCCAGCACCAGGAACACGAACAACACGCAGATCGGGAAGACGTAGAGCCCGGCATTGCCGCCGTTGACCTGCTGGTAGGACAGATCGGTCCATTCGAACGTAAAGCCGCTCGGCAGCGTCTGGTCGGCGAGCCGCTTGATGGTATCGAGCGCGGTCTGCGAACTCGTCCCCGGCGTCGGCTCGCCCTGCAGTTCGGATGCCGAATAGAGATTGTAGCGCGCGACACGGTCGGGTCCGGAGATGTCGCGGAAGTCGACCAGGCTGCCGAGCATCACCATGTCACCCGCGGCATTGCGGGTGCGCAGCCGCGACAGGTCCGAGGTCTCCTTGCGGAACGGCAGATCGGCCTGCGCCGTGACGTGATAGGTGCGGCCGAACAGGTTGAAGTCGTTGACATAGGTCGAGCCGAAATAGGTCTGGATGGTGTCGTTGATGCTGGCGATCGGCACGCCGAGCTTCTGCGCCTTGACGCGGTCGATGTCGACGAAGACCTGCGGCGTGTTGGCGGTGAATGGCGAAAACACCGAGGTGAGGTTGGGCGATTTTCGCGCGGCGGCGACAAGCTCGTCGGTGACGGACGCCAATAGTTCTGGACCACGGCCCTGGCGGTCCTGGATGCGGATGGTGAAGCCACCGCCAGTGCCGATGCCGGGCACGGCGGGCGGCGGGATCACGATGATGAAGGCGCCCTGGATCGCGGACAGCCGCTTGCGCAGGTCGGCCGTGATGGCGTTCGCCGTCAGCCCCTTCTTCAGTCGGGCCTCCGGCTCGGAGAACACCGGGAACAACGCCGCGGCGTTGCCCGCCTGGGTGCGCGTCGCACCGGAGAAGCCGGCAAAGACCGCAACGCGAACGATGCCCGGCGTATCCAGTGTAATACGCTCGATCTCGCGCACCACCTCGGTCGTTCGCGCCAGCGACGCCGCGCCCGGCAGTTGCGCCGAGATGATGACGTAACCGCGGTCCTGCGCCGGAATGAAGCCCTGGGGCGTCGTCACCAGCAGCCAGCCGGCGCTGCCGATCAGCGCGACATAGATCACCAGCATGACAGCCGTATGCCGGATCACAAAGTCGGCCGCGCCTGCGTAGCCGTGTGAGAGCCGGTCAAAGAGGCGGTTGAAGACGCCGGTGAAACCGTCCCAGCCGCGGGCGATGATATTCCAGCGCGCCGGTGGCCGCTTGTCCTCGTGCGGAACCAGGATCAGCGAGGCCAGCGCCGGCGACAATGTCAGCGAACAGAAGCAGGAGATTGCGGTCGCCACCGCAATGGTGACGGCGAACTGCTGGAAGAACTGCCCGGAAATGCCGCCGATGAACGCGGTCGGTATGAACACCGCGCACAGCACCAGTGCGATCGAGACCAGCGCGCCGCCGACCTCTTCCATGGTCTTCAGCGCGGCATCGCGCCGGCTCATGCCGTGTTCGAGGTGGCGCTCGACGTTCTCGACCACCACGATGGCGTCGTCGACCACGATGCCGACGGCGAGCACGAGCCCGAACAGAGTGAGGTTGTTGATCGAAAATCCCAGCGCCGCCATCACCGCAAAGGTGCCGACCAGCGACACCGGGATCGCGATGATCGGAATGATCGCGGGCCGCCAGCCCTGCAGGAACACCAGCACCACGATGACGACCAGCGCCATCGCCTCGTAGATGGTCTTGATCAGCTCGTGGACGGACTGCGCGATGAATTCGGTCGGATTGTAACCGATATTGTAGTCGAGCCCCTTCGGAAAGCTCTCCTTGAGCCGGACCATGGTGTCGGAAATGTTCTTGGCGGTGGCAAGCGCGTTCGATCCCGGCCGCTGGGTCACCAGCAACGCGACCGCCGATTTGCGCAGCAGGAAGCTGTTGGTCGCGTAGGACAGCGCGCCGAGCTCGATGCGGGCGACGTCGCGCAGACGGACGACACGGCCGTCGCTGCCTGCCTTGATCAGGATATCCTCGAACTGCTTCTGGTCCTTCAGGCGGCCGGTAAAGACCAGGTTGGGCTGGAAGGCGCGGTCCGCGATCGGCGGTTCGGCGATCTGGCCGCCCGCGATCTGCAGGTTCTGCGAGCGGATCGCCGCCAGCACTTCGGCCGAGGTCAGGCCAAGATTGGCAATGCGGTCCGGGTCGAGCCACAGCCGCATCGAGTAGTCGCGGGCACCGAACATCTGGATATCGCCGATGCCGTCGACCCGCAGCAACTGGTCGCGGACCTGCAGCAGCGCATAGTTGGAGATGTAGAGCTGGTCGAAACTGTCGTCGGGCGACAGCATGAACACGACCATCAGGATGTCGGGTGAGTTCTTGCGCGTCGTCACGCCGTTGCGCTGGACCTCCTCGGGCAGGCGCGGCTGCGCGATGGCGACGCGGTTCTGTACCAGCACCTGGGCCTTGTCCAGATCGGTGCCGAGCTTGAAGGTGACGGTGATCGTAAGCTGGCCGTTCGAGGTCGCCTGGCTGTAGAGATACAGCATGTCCTCGACGCCGTTGATCTCCTGCTCGATCGGAGCCGCCACCGTATCGGACACGGTCTGCGCGGAGGCGCCGGGATATTGCGTGGTGACGACGACGGTCGGCGGCACCACTTGCGGATATTCCGAGACCGGCAGCGTGGTGTAGGCGATGGCGCCGACAATCAGCAGCACGATCGACAGCACCATCGCCAGGATGGGCTTGTTGATGGACAGCGCGCCGAGATTCATGGTTTGGCACCAACAGGCGCTTTCGCCATCTGCGGCGTCACCTTGGCGCCGACGCGGGCCCGCTGCAGCCCGTCGACGATGACGCGATCCTCCGGTTTCAGGCCCTCGCGGATCACGCGCAGGCCTTCGTCGATCGGCCCGAGCATCACCGGCTTCGCCTCGACGGTATTGTCGTCCTTGACCACGAACACGATCTTGCGCGACTGGTCGGTTGCGATCGCGGCGTCCGGCAGCAGCAGCGCCTCGTAGGGCGAGCTGCCGATCAGGCGGACGCGGCCGAACTGGCCCGGCAGTATCGACAGGTCTGTGTTGGGAATCACCGCCCGGCTGCGCAGCGTGGCGGTCGAGGCATCGAGGCGATTGTCGATGAAATCCATCTTGCCTTCGTGCGACGGCTTGGTCTCGCCGGTCAACGTCACCTGAACCGGATTCGGCGTATCGCGCGAACTCGGGCGCTTGCCCTCGGACCAAAGCTTGCTGTTGCGCTGATAGGTCGCCTCGTCGACGTCGAAATAGATGTAGATCGGATCGAGCGAGACGATCGAGGTCAACAGCGTCGAGCCGCCGTCGCTGCCCTGCACCAGGTTGCCCGGGGTGACGAGATGGCGGCTGACCCGGCCGGTGATCGGCGCCATCACATGGGTGAACTCGATATTGAGCTGCGCCGCTTTCAGCGCGCCCTCGGCCACTGTCTCGGCGGCGTGCGCTGCCTGCAAGGCCTGTCGGCGCTGGTCGACGACCTGTTCGGAGACTGCGTTGGTCTGTACCAGAGACAAACCGCGGTCGAGCTCGCGCTTGGCAAGTTCCGTTTTGGCACGCGCATCCGCAAGCTGACCGGCCGCCTGCTCGGCGACCGCCTCGAACGGACGGGCGTCGATCACATAAAGCAAATCGCCGGCATGAACGATCGCGCCGTCGTGGAACTCGACGCTGTTGACGAAGCCGCCGACCCGCGCGCGAACCTGAACCTCCTCGACGGCGTCGAACCGTCCGGTGAATTCATCCCAGTCGGTGACGGTGCGTTTCACCGGCTGCGCCACCGTGACCGGCGGCGCGGCGGCCGCGGCAGGCGCCGGCGGTTTGTCGCCACAGCCCGTCAGCGCGAGCGCGACCAGCAGGACCAACGGTCGCAGGCCTCGAAGCGAAAGCAGATGAAGGCCTTTACCCGGCGCCGGAGATTTCGATGGCTCAGTCTCGCCCAACATCCAACTCCCCCACCATTCGCAACAACGTCATCGACCGCCGGCTTGCCGCCGCCCGCGCAAAGGACGTCACAGATGTGAACGGTTCACAGTCTGTGCAAGAGTTCGCCGGGTGCAAGCAAAATCGTTATGCAGCCCGCGTTTTCATGTCGCGTGACGATGCCTTCCTGGGCGGCAGTCGGCATGACGGGAGCCCGGTTCCGCCGAGATCTACGCCGTTCCGAATGCGGTGACGAGAAAATGACAGCACCGTGTCCTCCCGGCTGGACTGCGGCGAAAGGATGGACACGGCTGTAGAACACCCCACCCGAAAGCGGTAAGGATTGGAAAAACTCGACGGGGAGGCCAGCCATGGATGCCCTTTCACCACGACGAGCGCCGGACACGGGCCTGCGCCGCGGCGCCGATCACATCGCTCCCGATGCGGCCGGGCAGAATTTCTACGCCATCGACGGTGGTTTACGCGACCTGCTGACGCATTACCTGTCGCCGGCCGACTTCCGGCACCTGGAGCCGCACTTCGACCGGCTCGGCCGGCTCGCCGGCGGAAGGCTCGACGAACTGGCGCGGCAGGCCGACAAGCATGCGCCGGTGCTGCACCCGCGCGACCGTTTTGGCCGCGATGAGGACTTTATCGACTATCATTCCTCCTATCGCGAGATGGAGCAGATCGCGTTCGGCGATTTTCAGTTTCATGCCATGAGCCATCGCGCCGGCGCGCTCGGCATGGACCGCCCGCTGCCCGCGGTCGCCAAATACGCGCTGCAATATCTGTTCGTGCAGGCCGAGTTCGGCCTGATGTGCCCGATCAGCGTCACCGATACCTCGACCCATCTGATCCGGAAATTCGCCAGTCCCGAATTGCAGGCCTATCTGCTGCCAAAGATGCTGTCCGGCGACGTCGCCACGATGTGGAAGGGCACGCAGTTCATGACCGAGCGTTCCGGCGGTTCCGACGTCGGCACCATCGAGACCACCGCGCGCCTCGAGGACGGCGAGTGGCGGCTCACCGGCGACAAATGGTTCTGCTCGCACGCTGACGCCGACGTGGCACTGCTGCTGGCGCGGCCCGAGGGCGCACCCGCCGGCACCAAAGGGCTGGCGCTGTTTGCGATGCCGCGCCGTCTGAAGGACGGCCGCCGCAATGCCTATCGCATCGTCCGCCTCAAGGACAAGCTCGGCACCCGCTCGATGGCATCAGGCGAGATTCTGCTGGAGAGCGCCGTCGCCTATCTCGTCGGCGAGGCGGACCAAGGTCTCAAGCAGATGATGGAGCAGGTCAATCTGTCGCGGCTGTCGCATGGCGTTCGCGCCGCGGCGATGATGCGACGCTGCGTCAACGAGGCGATGGTGTGTGCGCGCGCACGACAAGCGTTCGGCAACACCATCATCGACTATCCCCTGCTCCGCCGCCAGCTCCTCAAGATCACGCTGCCGGCGGAACAGGCGCTGTCGATGTTCCTGTTCGCGGCCGACGCCATGGACCGCGCCAATGCCGGCGACAAGGAGGCCCAGAGTACCCTGCGCATCCTGACGCCGCTCTTGAAATTCCGCGCCTGCCGCGACAACATTCCGGTCGCGACCGGCGCGATGGAGGTGCGCGGCGGCAACGGCTATATCGAGGAATGGGTGCATGCGCGGCTGGTCCGCGATGCCCATATCGGCGTGCTCTGGGAAGGCACCAGCAACATCAACGCGCTCGACATCATCACCCGCGCCGTCGGCAAGAGCCGGGCACACACCGCGTTGCAGGCGAAACTGATAAAGTTGCTGGATGGAGCGGCATCCATTCCGGCCGCGTTCCGCGACCGCCTGCGGCAGACGCTCGACCGCACGATCGTCTTCGCCGAGCGCGTCGCCGCCGAGCCTTCGCTGGAAGAACATGCGCGCGTGGCCGCCAGCGCGCTCTATCACATTAGCAGCGCGGTGCTGATGACCGCTGAAGCGGCAAGGCCTGGCGCCGATGCACGGCGGGCGCTCTATGCGCGACTCGTACTCGAACATCGCCTGAGCGGGCGGGACCCGCTGGCGCCGCGGGAGGCGGCGTGGGAGCGCGAAGCGGCGGAGGTGTTGTTGGGGGAGCAGTCGGTTGCTCTCAGCGAAATTGCCAGGCTGCTCATTTGAGCTCGTCATTCCGGGGCGTGCGAAGCACGAGCCCGGAATCCATACTCAGGATCGTGGTTATGGATTCTCTGATGTGCAATTGCACATCAAAGCTCAACGCTACGCGTTGCCCTGGAATGACGCCGGGGCGGCTACCCCAGCTCGCTTGCCAGCATCTCCTGCTCCGGCAAGGTCGCCTGAAACGCCGGCGTGTCCTGCAACTTCTCCGCAAGCGCCTCCAGCCTGCCGCAACCGAGCCCGGCGAAAAACTTCGGCCGCTTGCCGCGCCCGAACAGCCAGAATACCGCGACCGTGATATCGGCCTGTGTCATCTCGGGGCCCGTGAACCACGGCCCAACAAATTGCCCGTCGAGCCAGCCGAAGCCGTCGCGGACCTGCTTGTCGCAGGTGTCCAACCACGGTCTATGCCAGGCTTCGCGCGGCCGAAAATGCCGCTCGTAGAGCCCGGCGACCAATTTTTCGTTGGCGCCGAGGGCAATCGCCGTCAGCGTCAGCACCCGGCGGCGGCCGGCGCCCGCGGCCGGGGTCAGCGACCGCGCGCCCGCCACCTGATCGAGGTGATCGAGAATGACGGCGCTGTCGACCAGCATCTCGCCATCGGCGAGCCTCAAGGCCGGAACGCGCGTAATCGGATTGAAGGCGGCCAATTCGGCCTTGTCCGGGCCGAACGGCATCAGCGGCACGTGGGAATAGTCGATCCCGTACAGCCGCAGCGTCACCGCCACCCGCCGCACGAACGGCGATGCATGGCGGCCATACAGCACCGGCGCTGTGTCAGCCTCATCTTCGGACATGACGTTGCAGATTTCCTCGGCTACGCTGCGCGCAAGGCTTGCAGCTTCAAGGCTAGCAACAAAGCCAAAATGTCCTGGGAGGACAAGCGTGCATAAAGGGCGTGTCGTATTCGGCGCCATGGAGGAGGTCGTGTTCGGGCGGCCCGCCTCCGAGGCCATCGTCGAGCAGATGGACCGGCTGGGCGCAAGCCGTGCGTTCCTGATGGTCAGCGGGACGCTCAACCGCGAAACCGATGAAATCGAAAAAATCCGTCGCGCCCTGGGCCCGCGCTGTGTCGCCACCTTCGACGCGATGCCAGCGCATACGCCGCGCTCGGGTGTCATCGCCGCCGCTGAACAGGCTCGCGCCGCGCGAGCCGACCTCATTGTCACGGTCGGAGGCGGTTCGATCACCGATGGCGCCAAGGCGGTGCAGCTCTGCCTTGCCAACGACATCCGCACCGTTGCAGGCATCGACAAAATTCGCGCCATCAAGGGCGCGCCGCCGCCGATGACCGCGCCGACCGTGCGCCAGATCAGCGCGCCGACCACGATCGCCGGCGGCGACTTCAGCCCCAGTGCGGGGGTCACCAACGAGACCACCAAGGTCAAGGAGATGGTGCGTCATCCACTGGCGATCCCGCGCGCGGTGATCCTCGATCCGGCGCTCGGCGCCCACACCCCGGAATGGCTGTGGCTGTCGACCGGCATCCGTGCCGTCGACCATTGCGTCGAAGGTATCTGTTCGGGCCAGTCGCAGCCTTACGCTGACGCGCAGATGGTAAAGGGCCTCTCGCTGCTGGCGCAGGCGCTGCCGCGCGTCAAAGCCGACGGCAGCGATCTCGATGCCCGAATGGATTGCCAGATCGGTACCTGGCTTTCGATGGGCGGCCTGTCGTCGGGCGTGCCGATGGGTGCCAGCCACGGCATCGGCTATGTGCTCGGTGCCGAGTTCGGGGTGCCACACGGCTACACCTCCTGCGTGATGCTGCCGTTCGTGATGCGCTGGAACAAGCCGGTCAATGCCGACCGTCAGGCCATGGTCGCCACCGCGATGGGCCACCCGGGTGAGGATGCCAGCGATGTGCTCGACGCTTTCATTCTCGGCCTCGGCATGCCGCGCAGCCTGCGCGAGGTCAAGGTCGGCCCCGAAAACTTCGACCGCATCGCGCAACAGGCGATGGCGACGCCCTGGGTGCCGCGCAACCCGCGCAAGATCGAGGGACCGGCGCAGGTGCGCGAGATTCTGGATTTGGCCGCATAAGAATACGGGGAGTTCGATGTATACCGGCAAGCATGCTCATCTTCGTCCGCTGCAACCCGCCTTCATCATGGCGAGCACGGGAGAGGCCGTCACCTATCGCGAGCTCGACGCCCGCAGCAACCGGCTGGCGCACCTGTTTCGCAACCGCGGCCTGAAGCGGCTCGATCACTATTCGATTTTCATGGAGAACAACAACCGCTACCTGGAATCCTGCGGCGCCGGTGAACGCTCCGGACTGTATTTCACCTGCGTGAACTCCTACCTGACGGCGGGCGAACTGGCCTACATCCTGACCAACAGCCAGTCGCGCATTCTCATCACCTCGAAAGCCAAAATCGATATCGCCCGCGAGGCCTTGAAGGAATGCCCGAAGGTCGAGCTCTGCATCGTCGCCGATGGCGAAAGCGAGAGCGACCGTATCGTCGGCCTGCAAGCAGCGACCGCGGGCCTGCCGAAGACGCCAATCGCGGACGAGACCGTCG
>JAIEPP010000149.1 GCA_019748335.1 Xanthobacteraceae bacterium | reverse complement strand
TGGAAGGTCTACAAGGGCATGATCGTCGGCGAGCACACCCGCGACAACGACCTCGAGATCAACATCCTCAAGGGCAAGCAGCTCACCAACATCCGCACCACGTCGAAGGACGAAGCGGTGCGCCTGACGCCGCCGATCCGGATGACGCTGGAAAAGGCGCTGGCCTATATCGAGGAAGACGAACTGGTCGAGATCACCCCGAAGTCGATCCGCCTGCGCAAGAAGCACCTCGACGCCACCGACCGCAAGCGCGCGGAAAAGTCCAAGCAGGAAGTGGCGTAAGCGCCCGTCTTTTTGCATAGCGAAAACTGTCATGGCCGGGCTTGTCCCGGCCATTTTCGTTTCCGATACTGGCGAACAAGAACGCGGATGCCGGCAGCATCTATCCGAGGACGCGCTTCGCGCATTGGCGCAGGAATGATGAAGAAACAGACGACGTAATGTCCCTTCCCTCCTCAGTCGATGTCGCCATCATCGGCGCCGGCGCCGCGGGCCTCGGCGCCGCGAACACCCTGAAAGATTCCGGCCTCTCCGTCCTCGTGCTGGAAGCGCGCGACCGCGTCGGCGGCCGCGCCCACACCATCATGGCCTCGCCTGACGTCACCTTCGACCTCGGCTGCGGCTGGCTGCATTCGGCGGACGAAAATTCCTTTGTCCCGATTGCCGAACGACTGAACTTCGAAATCAACAAGGCCTTGCCGCCCTGGCGCGAGCGCGCGCACGGCAAGGCGTTTCCAAAACAAGAGCGCGACGACTTCATCGCGGCACTCGACGCGTTTTACGATCGCGCCGAGCAGGCGGCGGAACAGGCACGGCGCGTCGGCCGCGACAGCGCCGCCAATCTCTGCCTCGAGCCCGGCAATCGCTGGAACCCGATGATCGATGCGATCTCGACCTACATCAACGGCTGCGAACTCGACCAGGTCTCGATCCTGGACATGGACGCCTATGAGGACACCGAGATCAACTGGCGCATCCGCCACGGCTATGGCGCGCTGGTCGCGGCCTATGGCGCATCATGTCCGCTCGCACTCAATTGCGTGGTGACGCTGATCGATCATTCCGGCCAGCGCATCCGGATCGAGACATCCCAGGGCACGCTGACCGCCGGCAAGGTGATCGTCACCGTGCCGACCAACCTGATCGCCGACGAGGCCATCCGCTTTCACCCGCCCCTGTCTGCAAAGGTCGATGCCGCACGCGGCCTGCCGCTCGGCCTCGCCGACAAGGTCACGCTGGCGCTCGCCGAGCCCGACGCCTTGCCTATCGAAGGCAATCTGCGCGGCGCCACCATGCGCACCGAAATGGGCACCTATCATATCCGCCCGTTCGGCCAGCCCTGCATCGAAGGTTTCTTCGGTGGCCGGTTTGCGCAAGCGCTGGAAGACGCTGGCCCGGGCGCGATCGCCGCGCAAGGCATCGATGAGATCGTGGCTTTCCTCGGCAGCGATTTCCGCCGCAAGCTGAGGCCGCTGGCGGAATCGCGCTGGGCCCACGACCCCTTCGCGCGCGGCTCCTACTCCCACGCGCTGCCCGGCCATGCCGACAAGCGCGCGGTGCTGGCGGCCCCGGTCGACGGGCGGCTGTTCTTCGCGGGCGAAGCGACCTCGCCGGGATTTTTCTCGACCGCGCATGGCGCGAGGGATTCGGGAGAAAGGGCGGCGGGGGAAGTGTTGGCGGCGCACGCAGGAACGTGATGCCCCGGCTACTCAGCTTTGGCGTTGCGGGGCTCTATCCGACAATCTATCATTGCATCATGCATTCATATTGCGCGGGAGGTCCGATGAAATCTTCCACGAAAAACAAATCCTATGGTGACTGGCGCAGTGCTGTCGATGAACGTCTGCAGGAGATTTACTGCATCACGATAGAAGACGCCGGGTTCGACGAAGACTATCTGATCAGGCACTGGCAATCGGACGAAGCTGCGCTTGAGTTTGTAGCATGGTACGGCAACAAGTATGACCTTGACCCGGTGACCACGATCTATTTGCCACGAGAGCAAAGCAGGTAGCGCCTTGTCCATTTCGGACGACCCAAGCGAGCGTCGAAGCTGGACCGATGAGGAACTCGATCTCATTGTCGCGGACTACTTTTCTATGCTTCGCACTGAGGCCTCTGGAACACCTTTCAACAAGGCGGAGCACAACCGTATCCTTAGAAGCAAAATCGAGAGAAGTTCAGGATCGGTTGAATTCAAGCATCAGAATATTTCGGCCGTGCTCCAAAAGCTCGGGCTTCCACAAATAGTAGGATACAAGCCTGCAGCGAACTTCCAAAAGGCAATCATCCCTGCGATCGACCGCTATATTTCAAATAACCCCGGTGCACTTCATCCCGAAAACGCGGTTGTCGGTTTCGGGGAACGGCCCGGGCTCTTCGTCGAGACGCCGCCCAGTCTCCTTCCGCTCACTCCTCAGCGAGAAGATCTCGAACGTCTTGTTCGTAAATTTAACCCCGTAGAGCGTGATTTTCGGAACCGAAAACTCGGGCGCGATGGCGAAGAGTTGGTGTTTCATTTCGAGCGACAGAGACTCGAAGCACATGACCGGCCCGATCTCGCAAGAAAAATCCGCTGGGTTTCCGAGGAAGATGGCGACGGAGCCGGCTACGATATTCTGTCCTTCGATACAAAAGGCAAAGAGCGATTTCTAGAAGTTAAGACCACAGTCGGCTCGGACATTACTCCATTCTACATTACGAGAAATGAACTCTCATTTTCTTCGGAACGCCCCGAAGCATTTCGTCTCTGCCGGGTTTTCGATTTTTCGTTGCGTCCTAGGATGTTTGAGTTGACACCCCCTCTAGAGAATTTTGTTCACCTTTCACCACTCAGCTATGAGGCATCGTTCTCGTAGGGGCGCCAAAGGAATGATGAATAGCTGCAACAATCGTCATTGCGAGGAGCTCTAGCGACGAAGCAATCGATCGTGCCGCATCAGGAAAGCTGGATTGCTTCGCTTCGCTCGCAATGACGGCTTAGGCCATCACCTTAATTCCGCCAGCACCGCGTTCTTGAACGCGTGGTACTCGGCTTTCAGATCGACGCTGTAGGCTGCCGCATAAGGCGGTTGCGGCTGGCATGACAGCGTGACGATCACGACCCCGGCCTTCCGGTTCACGTACAGCGATTGGCCGGCGAAGCCGACGGCGACCATGGAGTCGTCCGGATCGATCCACCAGCTGTAGCCATATCCTGTCGCGCCGTAGCGATTGGTTTCGGCGTCGAAGGCGAACGAGCGGCGGCCTGCGCTTTCGATCCAGTCGGGAGGAAGCACCGGCGTGTTGTCGATCATGCCATTGCGCAAAAGGAAAACGCCGAAGCGGCCGAAGTCGCGCAGCGCGATGCCGGCGCGGCTGCCGCCGATCTCCTGCCCGTCGTCGGATTCCAGCGTGTAGAACGCGTCGAATTCCATGCCCAGCGGTGACCAGATCGTCTCCGACATAAAGTCTGCCAGCTTTTTTCCGGTCGCCGCCGAGATCAGGCAACCGAGCACATAGGTATCGCCGGTGTTGTAGTTGAAGTGGCGCCCGGGCGCGTGCTCGGCTTTCAGGCTTCGCATCAGCGCCAATACGCCGCCCGGGATCTTGTCGCCGAGCGACTTGCTGTAGCGATTTACGTCGGAGTTCCGGTCGGTATAGTCCTCGTTCCAGCCCACGCCGGAGGACATCGTGAGCAGGCTGCGGACGGTGACCGCGTCGTAGGCGCAGCCGCGCAGCGCCGGGATATATTTCGAAACCGCGTCATCGAGGCTCGAGATCGCGCCCCGCTGCAAGGCGGCGCCGACCAGCGTCGAGGTCAGCGACTTGATCATCGACATCGACGACCAACGGGTGTTCTCCTCCAGCCCCAGCGAATAGCGCTCCAGAACGATCCGTTCGTCCTTGATGACGAGCAGTCCCGCGACATTGGCGCGATCGATATACGCGTCGACGTCATGCGTTCCCTCGCCAACCTGATAACGCAGCGCGATCTCCCGGCCACGCGCCAATTGCAGAACCGACGTGCCGCGCCGGATCGCCCGCGTGGCGAACATCCGATCCACATTGCGGTAGGCATGGGCCTGCGCCGTCGGAGGCAACAGCAGAAAGTCCTCACCCGCCGGAACGTGTGATTTCGGATAGGCAACAGCATCGTTCATGTAACGCATTCCCCGAGAGAAAAACTCTCTCTGACGTCTGGCGGCTAGCTTCGCGGCAGAAAAACCATCGAGGGCTCCACCTCGATGAGAAACTCCTCGTTGGCGAGGCTTGGCACCCCGATCCAGCTCGCGCACGGCGGATTGTCGCCGAACACCGCCCTGAGCGCGTTACTGATGGCTTCGCCTTCGTGGATGTGGCTCTGCTTGATGTAGAGCCGTAATGCGCCGACGTCGTCGAGTTTTGCACCCACCGATGCCAGTGCGGCGGCGAGATTTTCCAGGCTCTTCCCGAGCTGACGCCCGACGTCGCCGATACCGACGATGTTTCGCTCCGCGTCCCACGCGACCTGACCGGACACATGCACCGCGTCGCCGACGGGCGTCGAAATGATCGCAACCTGGGCGAATCCATATCGGCGGCTGTCAAAGATTTCGGCGGGAACATAGATCGATCGGGTCATGGCGAACCCCTGCTCATGGGCTCCCGCTCCATCACCCGCGCCCGCATCTCCGCATCCGGAATGAAGCACTCGTCATACTTCCCGAAAATCCGGTAGCGATTGCGCGCGACCACGCTGTAGACCGCGTCGCGCACGGGTTTCGGCACCGAACGCAGCACGCGCGTCCATCCCCATCCCGGCAGCGACCCCAATACCGTCAACGCCGCATCCGATTTGAACCAGGCAACGCCGCCATGCACCACGGCGTTGGTGTCGGGATCATCGGGATCAATGCCGAAGGCCTGCGCCAGTCGCGTGCCGTAAGGCGACTGAATCGGGGTGAAGCGAAAGCGACGCGCGGTGTCGCGGGTGGCGACGAAGCGGATCCAGCGCGAACAGAAGATGCAAACGCCGTCGTATAGAATCACGTCGTCGTCGGGCCAGGGATTCATCGGGCGCTTACCTGTTGTCCAGCGTCAACAGCGCCACCAGCATCAGCACGATCGCGGGCCCGGTCTTGACCAGCGCGCCGAGCGGCTCGACCCAGAGGTCCGGCGTCAGAATCGCCGCGCCCACCATATAGCCCAGCGAGGCGAGGATACCCCAGATCAGTCCGATCGCGCAGGTACGGCGGAAGGCAATCAAGACGCCGATGCTCATGTCCATGAGGCTGGTGAGCACGGTAAAAGGTTCAACCAGCGACGGCGGAAAGCCGTGCGAGCTCAAAATACCGGCGGCGGCCGAATAGGACACGAACAACGCGATGAAGCCGGACACGGTCCAGAACAAAGCGAGGCTCGCGATGACAAGCGCCTTGACCAGAAACAGCCGCGCGAACCATTTGTCCTGAATGCTGGCAGCATGCTCGCCGACCGCTTGCGTGATGGCTTTGGGCACGATGCCGGTGGCGGCCATCCAGCCCGCGGGATCGCCGGTGACGCCGCGCCGCAATTCGGCGATCGCGGTCGAGCGCATCGGCGGCATCCAGCCCAACCGGTTGGCGAGGTCGCCGAGCTTGGCGCCGAGATCAAGCAGGACGGCCGGTATGGTGATCCGCGACTGGCCAACCGTGCCGAACGACCAGCGAAATTGCTCGATCACGCCGGACAGCGTTACCGGCTGCGGCTGCATCAGATCCCACGTCACCGCGCGGATCGCCGCTTCGTCGGTGTCGCGCCCGGCGAGCCAGGCAATCGTCGCGGCGATATCCGCCACCGCGACCGGCTGAAACGGCGTCGCGGATTCGTCGGCCGGCAGGTCGAGCGGAAACGCCGCCAGCGCGCGCAGCATCGCGCTGCCGCCATAGGCCGCCGGTGCTACGACAAACCCCGGCCGCAGGATCGCGTGAGCGACGCCGGAGGCGGCGATCAATCTTTCGGCCTCACGCTTGGTCTGGCTGAAGGCGGTGCGGTCCTCATTGGCGTCACCGGGAATCGAGATATGGACCAGGCGAACCGGCCGACCAGCGTCGCGGATCGCGCTCAGCAAACGCGCGACAAAATCGCAGTGCACGGCACCGGTGTCGCTGCCCGGACCGTCCTGCAACACGCCGAGGCAATTGACCACCACGTCGATCTCACGTTCCCGGATCAGCCGCGCCAGCGCCGCTGCATCCAGCGACATCACAGGCAATTCGAGATCGGAAGCGTTTTGCCGTTGCGAAGGGGAGAAGTGTCGCGCGACGCCGAACACCTGAAAACCGCGCAAGCGCAGATCGTCGGTGACGAACCGTCCGATCAGGCCGGAGGCGCCGAGGACGAGAATTTTTCGTGCGATCGAATCGGTCATGTGATCAGTCTTTTGATTGGGCATGATCTTGGCCGAAATCCGGTCTTCCACTTTCCCTGAATCATGCTCGCTAAAACGGCTTCGCGATCATCAGCCAGAGAATCGCCATGACCGAACCGAAGCCGGGAATGCCGAACAGAAACCAGCGCCGGAACAGCGCGAAATAACGCGGCGGCAGCGGCTCGCTCCGCACCGCAGCCTCGCACGCGAGGTCGCGCATCTCGATCTGCATGAAGATCACGGGCACCCAGAACAGCCCGGCCACCGCATAGAGCCCGAGCGAGGTCATCAGCCAGCGTTCGGTAGGCGAAGTCGACGACAGCATCATCAACACGCCGCCGCCGACCGGCTGCAGCAGCACCGCCGTCAGCGTGAACAGCATATCGGCGATCACGACGGTCGTCGCCGTGCGCGCGATGAAGGCCGCGTCCCCACTGCGATGCGCCATCAGCATGAAGAACGCGATACCCGTTCCGGTGCCGAGAATCACGATGGCGCCCAGCACGTGGAGATATTTGACGAGAAAATACAGCGTCATCGCTTTTTCGCCGGGGTGGCAGATCGCGGCTTCAGAACGCGATCGAGCTCAGGTCCGGCCAGTTTTACACCAGCTTCGGTCTCCGGAAGCGAGTGCCCCTCGCTGCCGTAGGCCGGCAGCGCGCGAAAATCGACCTGACCGCCGGCGTTACGAAACGCATCGGCCAGTTGCCGCGACAGCGCCGGCGAGAAGTAGCTGTCATTCGCCGCCACCAGCCATGTCACCTTGACCCGCGCGGCCTTGCCGAATTCGCTCGCGGCCGACATCAGCGTGTGCGGCGCGCAGACCTGGTTCGGAAAATCATTGGCATGGCCGCCGCGGCCCGGCGCAAAGGCGATGATCGCGGCAACGTCCTTCGGATCCTCGCTGGCCAGCGCCAGCGCGCCCCAGGCGCCGGCCGAATGCCCGACCACGACCATGCCGTCCGGCCGGATGAAGGATTGCTTGCGCAGCAGGCCCGCGGCTGCCGCGATCTCGTCGGCGGTGGCACGGCCGGATTTGGCGTAGTCGGCCTCGTCGCAGCCGCCCTGGTCTTCGAGGTATTTTCCTCCGGTCGCGCCGTGGCCCGGACGCTCCGGAACCAGCACGGCAAAGCCGCGTCCCACCAGCCACGCCGCCAGCGCGCGGTATTCCGGCTGCGGCATTTGCGCGCGCCGCAGCACGTTCTGGGTGGTGGCGTGCGCGATCACGGCAAGCGGAAACGGGCCATCGCCGGGCGGGCGAAACAGCACGGCGCGCGCCGGCGTGCCCGGATCGGGCGACGGCACCAGCCATTGCTGCAGGCGGCTCGGCGCGCCTTCGCCGCCCTGCGGACCAAAATCCGGCTGTGCCGATCCGTTGGTCACACCGAGCGCGGCGAGGACCACGGCAACAAAAAGCACTCTGACCGGATGCATGGATGGGGCCTGACGCAGCCAGGGAACCAGGGAAGGAGACGCGGATGAGCCAACAGAATACCGGCGGCGAATCAAATCCGGTGCATTTTTCCGTGAACGGGATTTCGCAGCGGCATTCCCCAAAGCGATTCCAAGGGGGTTTTGCCCTCCCTTACATCAGCGAAACGCCGGAGAAAGCAGCTCCTTGTCCTCTTTCGGCACAGAAGGGTTAAGAACTGATGCAGAAAATCCACAGGTTAACCGATAATTAACGATGGACCTTGAAGCCGGGCCGCTGACTTGCTTTGATTGGGTCATGAGCACAACCCTGATCGAGGTTCGACCGGCCAAAGCTGCGGATGCAACCGCGGTGGCGTCAACCCATGACGAAGCGTGGCGCTCGGCGTATCAGGGCATCATCCCCGGCGCCGAACTCGAGAAGCTGATTAACCGTCGCGGCCCGCAATGGTGGGACTCAGCGATCCGCAAGGGCAGCCGCGTCAGCGTGCTGGTGTTCGGCGACAAGGTTGCCGGCTACGCCAACTACGGCCGCAACCGTGCCCGCAGCCTGCATTTCGAAGGCGAGATTTACGAGCTCTACCTGCGTCCGGAATTCCAGGGCCTCGGCTTCGGCCGCCGCCTGTTCACCGCCGCCCGCCGCGACCTGGTGCAGAGCGGGCTGAAGAGCATGGTGATCTGGGCGCTCTCCGACAACGATCCGGCGACGGAATTCTACCGCGCCCTCGGCGGCCGCATGGTCGCGCGCTCCTCGGAGAAGTTCGGGCCCAAGTCGCTCGACAAGGTCGCGTTCGCCTGGACCAACTGAGGCTGCGCTCTCTTTTTGGGCATGATCTTTTCGGAAAACCGGTAGCCACTTTTCCGGACCATGCCTGATTCAGGCTTTTACCTTCTCCGCTGCGGGGCTAAACCGGCCTTAATACGCGCCCGATTCAGGGCGCATCCCTTAACGCAAAGCCGGAGCCCTCCATGCGCATCGACGCCATTTCGATCGGAAACAATCCGCCGCACGAGGTCAACGTCATCATCGAAGTTCCGGTGGGCGGCGAGCCGATTAAATATGAGATGGACAAGGACGCCGGCACGCTGGTGGTCGATCGCTTCCTCTATACGGCGATGCGCTATCCCGGCAATTACGGATTCATCCCGCACACGCTGTCGGGCGACGGCGATCCCTGCGACGTGCTGGTCGCCAACACCCGCGCCATCGTGCCGGGTGCGGTCATGAGCGTGCGGCCGGTCGGCGTGTTGCTGATGGAAGACGAGGCCGGCGGCGACGAGAAGATCATCGCGGTGCCGTCGTCGAAGCTGACCCAGCGCTACGACAAGGTGAAGAACTACAACGATCTCCCTGACATCACGCTGCAGCAGATCCAGCACTTCTTCGAGCACTACAAAGATCTAGAACCCGGCAAATGGGTGAAGGTGCTGCGCTGGGGCGACGCAGCGGATGCGCACAGATTGATCCTGGAAGGCATCGCCCGCGCCAAGGGGAAGTGACGACACTTCTAACCTCGCCCCGCTTGCGGGGAGAGGTCGCTGCGCGAAAGCGCAGCGGGTGAGCGAGTACCGGACCATCGATAGTCCACTCCCGCGGAGAGAGCCCCTCACCCATAGCCGATGCTTCGCATCGGCGTCCTCCTATATAAAGGACGGCGGTCAAAGGCCGCCTACGCCTCTCCCCGCAAGAGCGGGGCGAGGGAGAAGAGATCACACCGCCGGCGCCGGCAGCTTGTGAATCGCGCAGGCCGCCCGCAGCGTGTTGACCAGCAGGCACGCCACCGTCATCTGCCCGACACCCCCGGGCACCGGCGTGATCGCGCCGGCCACTTCAGCCACTTCCTTGAATGCGACATCGCCGACCAGCCGGGTCTTGCCTTCAGGTGTCGGCAACCGGTTGATGCCGACATCGATCACGGTGGCGCCCGGCTTGATCCAGTCCGCACGCACCATTTCGGGCTTGCCGACGGCGGCGTAGACCAGATCGGCGCGGGCGCAGAGTTGCGCCAGATCGCGCGAGCGCGAATGCGCGATCGTCACCGTCGCGTTTTCGTTGAGCAGCAGTTGCACCAGCGGACGGCCGACCAGATTGGAGCGGCCGATGACGATGGCATTCATGCCCTCGAGCGAGGCATGCACGCTCTTGGTCAGGATGATGCAGCCGAGCGGCGTGCACGGCGACAGCGCCGCAAAGCCGCCGGCGAGGCGTCCGGCATTGTTCGGATGCAATCCATCGACATCCTTGGCGGGATCGATGGCGTTGATGATGGTTTCGGTGTGGATCGATTTCGGCAGCGGCAGCTGCACCAGAATGCCGTGCACACTGGGGTCGCGGTTGAGTTTTGCAATCAGCGCCAGCAGATCGGCCTGTGCGACATCATCGGGCAATTTGTGCTCGAACGACGCCATGCCGGCGGCCTGGGTCTGCGTGTGCTTGCTGCGGACATAGACCTCGCTGGCGGGATCATGGCCGACCAGCACCACCGCCAGTCCCGGCGTCAGCTGATGCTCGCGTTTGACCTTCGCAACCTCGTCGGCGACACGGGCGCGGAGCTCCGACGCAATGACCTTTCCGTCGATGATGCGTGCCGTCATCTCAATCCTTTGTCTTTTGGGGTTTGGCCATCGTCGCTTTTTTGAGCGTGTCAGCGAGCATTTTGGGGTCGCCGTCGACGGCGACCTGCTTCATCCGCGAGGTCGCCCCGGACAGAATCCTGACCCGGGCCTTCGGCACGCCTAGCGCCTTCGCCAGCAACTCCATCACCGCACGGTTGGCCTCGCCGCCCTCGGCGATCACGCGAACCCGGACCTTGACCACGCTGCGGCCGTTGGCAAGCGTCTCAATGCCGTCGATGTCGTTGCGGCCGCCGCGCGGGGTCACCCGCAGCGCAATGCTGATGCCCTCGGTGGAATAGCGCCAAGGATCCATCGGCGCTTTGGATCAGATCACGTTGGGATAGATGTAGTAGGCGATCACCCGCTGGATGAACATGATGATCAGGATCAGCACGATCGGCGAGAGATCGAGCCCGCCCATGCTCGGCAGAATTCGGCGAATCGGCGCCAGCACCGGCTCGGTGATCCGGTAGAGGAACTCGGCCACCGCCGCGACGAACTGGTTGCGCGTATTCACGACATTGAAGGCAATCAGCCCGGAAAGAATGGCCGAGGCGATCAAAAGCCAGACATAGAGGTCGAGGACGATGATGACGATGTCGAGGACGGCGCGCATGTGATGGGGGCTCGCAGGTGGGACACCCTGCTAGATATCGGTTTGCCCCCCCGCAAACAAGGGAAGTTCCCGGCAAAATGGCACCGAAATCGGGTACTTTCAGCGTTCTTGCAGCGTTCTTGACTTGACCTTGGGCCAGACTGTAAATGGCGCCGATTGTCGCCGCTTCCGGTAACCCCGAGGCGGCCGCAACGGGGCCATAGCTCAGCTGGGAGAGCGCGTCGTTCGCAATGACGAGGTCGGCGGTTCGATCCCGCCTGGCTC
>JAIEPP010000040.1 GCA_019748335.1 Xanthobacteraceae bacterium | reverse complement strand
GGGTTGGCATCGTCGAGAACGGTACCGGCGCCGGCGGTGCCTCCGATCTCGGCGAGGATCATTTCGTGCCGATCGATTCGCTCGCAACCAGCCAGATCGAGGTCGTGCGCGGCCCGGCAGCGCTGCGCTACGGCTCGACCTCGATCGGCGGCGTCGTCAGCGCCACCAACAACCGGATTCCGGACGCCCTGCCCTCGTGCCCGGCGGCGCCGTTCAAAACCTATGGCATGCCCGCCAAGGCGCCGCTGGCGGATGCGCAGTCGTCCTCGTGCATGAACGTGGAAACGCGCACGGCCGTCAGTTCGGTCGATCGCGGCGTCGAAGGCGGCATCCTGCTCGATGCCGGCGGCGGCAATGTCGCCGTGCATGCCGACGCCTATGGCCGCAAGGCCGACGACTACAGCATTCCGTCTTATCCCTATCTGTTCGACCAGACCCGACCGGTGAACGGAAAACAGCCGAACTCGGCGTCGCAGTCGGACGGGGCGTCGGTCGGCGCCTCCTACATCTTCCACGGCGGCTTCATTGGCGCCGCGGTCACCCAGACCGACTCGCTCTATCGCATCCCCGGCATCGACGGCGCCGATCACCAGACCCGGATCGACGCCCACCAGACCAAGTTCTCCGCCAAGGGTGAATACCGCCCGGACGCCGCGGCCATCGATGCCGTCAGGTTCTGGGCGAGCGCGACAGACTACAAGCACAACGAGATCGGCCTCGCCGATCCGGCCGATCCCTCGACGCTCGGCGTGCGCCAGACCTTTACCAACAAGGAGCAGGAGGCGCGCGTCGAGGTGCAGATGGCGCCGTTCAATGCGCGCTTTGCCGCTGTCACGACCGCGTTCGGCCTGCAGGCCGGGCATCAGGAACTGACGGCGCCGAGCCCGGACAATCCCGGCACGCTGTTCAACGGACTCTGGGACCCCAACAACAACTCGCGCGTCGCCGGCTATGTCTTCAACGAGTTCAAATTCTCCGACGCGACCAAAGCTGAGATCGCCGGCCGGATCGAGCATGTCGATCTGCACGGCATGACGCCGAATTTTCCGGCGGATTTTCTGCCGGACGGCGCGCCGCAAACAGCTATCGTGCGCAATCCGTCCTACACGCCGAAGAGCGGCAGCATCGGCCTGATCCAGAACCTGCCCTATGACCTCGTTGGCAGCCTCACCGCACAATATGTCGAACGCGCGCCGAAGCCCGCCGAGCTGTTTTCGCGCGGCGCCCATGACGCGACCGGCACGTTCGACATCGGCAATCCGAACCTGACCCTGGAGACCGCGAAGTCGGTCGAGATCGGCTTGCGCAAGGCGACCGGTCCGTTCCGGTTCGAGGCCACCGCCTACTACACCCGGTTCGACAATTTCATCTATCGGCGGCTGACCGGCGTGATGTGCGGCGACGATTTTGCGTCCTGCGGTAACGGCGATCCGAACAATGAAGGCCGCCAGGCGGTCTATTCGCAGCGCGATGCCACCTTCCGCGGCGCCGAATTCCAGAGCCAGCTCGACATCGGGCCGCTCAACGGCGGCATCTGGGGCGTCGAGGACCAGTTCGACATCGTGCGCGCGACCTTCAGCGACGGTACCAACGTGCCCCGGATTCCCCCGGTGCGCGTCGGCGGCGGGCTGTTCTGGCGCGACACCAACTGGTTGATGCGCGTCAACCTGCTGCACGCCTTTGCGCAGAACGACATCGCCGTGATCGGCGAGACGCCGACCGCCGGCTACAATCTGCTGAAGGCGGAGGTGAGCTACAAGACCAAGCTCGATCGTTCGTGGTTCGGCGCGCGCGAAATGATGGTCGGTCTCGTCGGCAACAATCTGTTGAACGAGAACATCCGCAACTCGGTGTCCTACAACAAGGACGAAGTCCTGATGCAGGGCATCGGAGTAAGAGCGTTTGCGAACTTGAAGTTTTAGCCAGTAGCCCGGATGGAGCGAAGCGCAATCCGGGATCGGCTCACCGATTCCGGAGTCCCGGATTTCGCTTCGCTCCATCCGGGCTGCGCTTCGTAATGCCTTACCTTGCCTTGCTCCAGTCCGGCTGGATCATGCCGGAGACATCATTGAAGGCGCCTTCGACCAGTTCGGCCACCAGCAGGCGGCTGTAATCGACGGGACCCGGCATCGTCGCCCTTCCCTTCGGCACGGCCTTGAAGCCGACCCGGCCGTAATAGGGCGCGTCACCGACGAGGATCACCAGCCGATGCCCCTTGGCCTTGGCATCGGTGAGGGAGCGATCGAGCAGCATGCGCCCGACGCCGCGGCTGCGGAACGGCGGCTCGACCGTCAACGGCCCGAGCATCAAGGCCGGCGTATCGCCGATGCAGACCGGCAGCTGCCGCACCGAACCGACCAGCAGCGTACCGATCCGCGCCGTGAACGACAGATCGAGCAGATGGTCGACATGTTCGCGCAGCCGGTAGGCGCTGAGCACGAAGCGGCCGGGCCCGAAGGTACGCTCGTGCAGGCGCTCGATCGCCTGCGCGTCCTTTGGTGTTTCAGCTGAAATGGTGACGGAGAGTTCGCTCATGATGAGGCGCGGAATAGCATCTGGCGGCGGCGCGGTCCATCGGGCGCTATTTTTATTTTGACGCGTTTTCTTTACGCGAACCGGTATCCACTTCGTTTGAAAACGCTATGCCTGCCGTTTTGCCTTAATCCTTGTTGATGGCGGGCTGGGACAGATAGGCCAGCAGCTTCATTTCGCGGCGGCCGCGCGTCACCGTGTCCAGCACCAGCCCCGACGACACCGACAGCACCGCCACGATCATCAGGCCCATCGACAGCACCGCGGTCGGCAGCCGCGGCACCAGGCCTTCTTCGAGATAGGTGACGATGACGGGGATCGCGAGGCCGATCGAGACCAGCATCAGGAAGATGCCGATCACGGTAAAAAACCGCAGCGGCTTTTCCGACCGGTACAGTTTCAGGATGGTGCCGAGAATCCGAAATCCGTCGCGCCAGGTGTTGAGCTTGCTGACCGAACCTTCCGGCCTCGCATAATACGGCGTCTCGATCTCGGTTACCGGCAGCGCCAGTTCGAGCGCGTGCACGCTGAGTTCGGTCTCGATCTCGAAGCCGTCGGACAGCACCGGGAAGGATTTGACGAAGCGGCGCGAGAACACGCGGTAGCCGGAGAGGATATCCTTGAAGGCCTGGCCGAACACCGTCGACAGGAAGCTGGTCAGCATCCAGTTGCCGGTGCGATGGCCCGGCCGGTAGGCGGCGACGGATTGGTCGACGCGAAAGCCCACCACCATGTCGAGATGATCGTTGACCAGGGTCTCGATCATGCGCGGTACGCTCGGGGCGTCGTAGGTGGCGTCGCCGTCGACCAGCACGTAGATGTCGGCGTCGACGTCGGCGAACATGCGCCGGACGACATGGCCCTTGCCCTGGCGGCGCTCGCTGCGCACGATGGCGCCGGCCGCGCGGGCGACCTCGGCGGTGCGATCTTTTGAATTATTGTCGTAGACGAAAATCTCGGCGGCCGGCAGCGCCTTGCGGAAGTCGGCGACCACGGTCGCGACGGCGGCTTCCTCGTTGTAGCAGGGCACCAGAACCGCAACCCGCAATGCTGCTGCCATCATCGCGATCCCGCCGAATCAAGTCTGTCCATGGAAGGTTTATACCGCAATCAGGCGCTGGCCGGTTCAAGGACGGCCGGGTTATCCGCGGGACCTTCGCCGCGCCGGTCGAAGGTGGCGAACAGCAGGATCCAGAGCGACAGCATGTCGATCGGGAGGATGTAGTAGGGCGTGAAAATCGGATGGGTCATGAAGAAGATCAGATTCACGGCCAGATTGACGGCGACCAGAATGGCGACCTGCCGGTTTCTACCTCGACCGGATCGCCACAGCCAAGCGCTCCAGACGGCGGATATCGCCAGCAAGGTGAATTGTACGTCAAGGAGATAGCTCAAGAGCACGCCTGCATTCAGCTCCGGCGGCACGGCGTCGACGCCGCCATAGGTGGTCGCAAATGGGCTGCCCGCATTGATCGCATTCGCAATCAATGTCGGCGCCATCCCGACCAGGCAGGCGACCCCGAACGCCACGCCCTGCAGGAACGTCTGCTTCGTCCGCAGCAACAGGAACGCGCCCGCCAGATACAGACAATAGCCCGCCGCCAGCAACAGGTTGGGCAGGCGGAAATTGACCGAAAGACCGATCAGCAGACCGACCAGCAGCGTCAGCTCAAGCCGATGCCGGTGGCCGCCCGTGAGCAGCTTCGCCGTCAGGAAGCCGGCAACCGCGCAGACCATCATGGTCGGCGCCACCGAATAGCTCGCCTTGGTCGGATTGATCATCAGCAGGATGGCGCTGTCGCCGAAGGCCGCGACGAGCAGGAGCCGATAGAATGTCGATGCATGGCGCAGAGCCAACAATGCAAAGCCGGCCCCGACGACGGTGGTCAGCACGAACAGCGGGATCACCTGGAAGCCTGATGGAAACAGCGACAGCACGAAGCCCGTTCCCGGTGGATATTGCAGGACATATTTGTCGGCCGCCGGAATCAAGGTGTGACAGGGATATCGCGACACATCATTCCATTCGGGAAAGCCGATCTGCTTCAGTTTGCCCATGAAATAGCGGTCATCATCCCGCACGATATTGGTATCGAGACCGCCAGGCCCGAACCGTTCGAACAGGTGGGCCTGCCGCAAATAGCAGAGATCATCATAGACCCCACGGGCTTCGTCCCAGCGCGAGATGGTCCAGACGTTGCTCGCCAGCATCACAAGGAAGCCAACGGCGCAGAGGATTTTCAGGAGTTTCATCTTGATGACCGGCACGGGCACTCCTAGCGCCAGGTCGCGATCGGCGCTGTGCCGTCGAGCACTTCCGCGATCCGCAGCCGCGTGCCTTTTGTGGTCTCCGCCGGCAGCGCGCCGCGATCATAGAATCCGCACTCCACGATCTCGCGGTTGGGCTCCGGCTGACGGTCCTGATGGAACTGCCTGACGACATAGACCGCGACGTGGTCGCGGCGAGAGACGTGGCCGTTGAAGAACAGGCCGTGCAGGACCGGCTCTCCGGTCAATTCGATCCGGCCCTCCTCTGCCAGTTCGCGCCGCAGCGCTTCCAGAAAGGTCTCGCCGACCTCGACCCCGCCGCCCGGCAGATGCCAGCCGGAGACGTAGCTGTGCCGGACCAGGAACACCCTGTTGTCGGCGTCGAGCACGACGCCGCGGACGCCGAGCGTCATGCCGCGCGCGATCCGCCAGTAGAGGTGGAAAAGCTGCCGCAACTGCGGCTCGAGGCGTTTTCGCAGATCCTGCAATACCGTCACAATAACCCCGGATGGACAGACCTAACGTTTGATCCTTATATCGCGACATGATCGCGCGACAGCTCTATATCACGGGCCCTCTCACGGAACGCATATGACGGCCTATACGCTGGCGCATCTGTCCGACCCGCATCTGCCGCCGCTGCCCGCGGCGCGCTGGCGCGATCTCGCCGGAAAGCGCGCGTTTGGCTATCTCAACTGGACCCGCAACCGCCACAAATATCACCGCCGCGACGTGCTCGATGCGCTGGTCGCCGACATGCAGGCGCAGCGGCCGGACCACATCGCCGTGACCGGCGATCTGGTCAATCTGGCGCTGGAGGCGGAATTCGCGCCGGCGAAGGCCTGGCTCGAAGGCGTCGGGACGCCCGAGCATGTCAGCGTCATTCCCGGCAATCATGACGCCTACGTCCGCGCCACGCGGCACCGTTTCGTCGGCAGCTTCGGCGACTACCTGCGCGGCGACGCCGAGACAGACGGCCCGTTTCCATTCCTGCGCCGGCGCGGTCCGCTGGCGCTGATCGGCGTCTCCTCGGCGGTGCCGACCCTGCCTTTGATGGCCACGGGGACGCTTGGCGGCGCCCAGCTCAGAGCGCTCGACCGGCAACTTGGGCAATTGTCGGCGGAGGACGCCTTCCGGGTGCTGCTGGTGCATCATCCCCTGCATTCGAACGCGCGCATGAAGCGGCTGACCGATTCGAAGCAACTGCGCGCGGTGCTGAAGGCACGCGGCGTCGACCTGATCCTGCACGGCCATGACCACATTCATTCGACGATGTGGATCGAAGGCGCGGACAAGCAGATCCCCGTGATCGGCGTGCCCTCGGCGTCGGCGCTGGCGCACAAGCATTATCCGGCCGCGGCGTATAACCTGTTCACGGTCGAACGCGACGGCCATCAGTGGCGCTGCGTGCAGACCGTGCGCGGCATCGACGAGCGCATGCAGGTACGGGAAATCCGGCGCGTGCAGTTGATCTAGAGATTCTTCAAGCTCGCGAACAGCGCGAGCGCGAACAGCGCCAGCACACCGACGACGAAGCCAAGCACGAATGTCCCGAAGCCGCGGCGGCGCGGCTGCTGCTCCACCACGGGCTCGACCATCGGGGTCGCGACCATCGCATGCTCGCGTTCAATCATGCGGCGCGCGACATAGTCGGTGACGGCATCGACGATGACGGGAACGTCGTGCGACTCGGCGAGCACGATGCGGCCGAAGCGGGTGTCCTGCACGAAGCGGTAGATGCGCTTGTCGCGGCCCATCACGACATGGGCGACGACGTCGATCCACAGCCGCGGCGTTTCGCCCTGGCTGACGCCGCGATCGAACAGGTCGACCTGCTCGGGAATCTGGCCAAACAGCGGATCGAGCGCCTCGTTGAGAATCTCCAGCCGCGCCACTTCGGCGTCGCGCAGTTCGACGACGACGCCGGTGCGATCGGCAGCCTCGATCCGGGCCTTGCGAAGGGCATCGCGCAACCGCGTCGGTGCCGGCTCGCGGGCCTCGGTGCCGGTGTTGTGCGCGTCTGACATTACAAGCCGCCTTTTGTCCGGAAGGGGGTGGGCCCGGTTAACCTATCAGTAACCATAACTTGCGCAAAGGTCTTTTAGTATCAATAGGTTACGCATCCATTGAGATCGAGACTCGCTGAGGCGCCCCCACCCCGACCTTCCCCCGCAGGCGGGAGAGGGAGAAGAAAGTGCGGGCCGGAATCGCAGACGGCCCCACCCGGAAATCCGGATGGGGCCGCTGTCCTTGGACGTTTCTTGAACGATTGCGACCGGCTTAAGCCGAGACGCGCGAGGGCTCTTCCACGATCGAAAAGCGTACGCCGGCCTTGTGACGGTTCTCTTCAGAAACCGTCCGCCACGCATCCTCGGCTTCCTGGCGGGTCTTGAACGGACCCTGCACCTGGGCCGAGCCTTCCACGAGCTTGTGGAAGTTCATCGATCCGAACTCGCCGCCAATCACCCAGAAATTGCTCTTCGTCATGACTAGTCTCCTACTGCTGTTTAGCGTTAGCCGAACTGGTTCATCGTGTTGTGGGCGCCGCCCGCCTTCAGAGCGGCCTCACCGGCGAAATATTCCTTGTGATCGTCGCCGATGTCGGAGCCGGCCATGTTCTGATGCTTGGCGCAGGCGATACCCTGACGGATCTCCTCGCGCTGAATGCTCTTCACATAACCCAGCATGCCCTGGTCGCCGAAATACGCCTTGGCGAGATTATCGGTCGACAGCGCCATCGTGTGATAGGTCGGCAACGTGATCAGGTGATGGAAGATGCCGGCGCGCTTGGCCGAATCCGCCTGGAAGGTGCGGATGCGTTCGTCGGCTTCGATCGCCAGCGGCGTAGTGTCGTACTCCACCTTCATCAGTTCGGCGCGGTTGTACTTGCTGACATCCTTGCCGGCTTCCTTCATCGCGTCGTAAACCTGCCAACGGAAGTTGAGCGTCCAGTTGAACGACGGCGAATTGTTGTAGGCCAGCTTGGCGTTCGGCACGACTTCGCGGATGCGGTCGACCATCTTCGCGATCTGCTCGATATGCGGCTTCTCGGTTTCGATCCACAAGAGGTCGGCGCCGTGCTGCAGCGAGGTGATGCTGTCGAGGACGCAACGGTCTTCGCCCGTACCGGCACGGAACTGGTAGAGGTTGCTGGGCAGCCGCTTCGGACGCATCATCTTGCCGTCGCGGTTGATGATGACGTCGCCATTGCGGGCATTGGCGGCCGTCACTTCTTCGCAATCGAGGAAGCTGTTGTACTTGTCGCCGAGGTCGCCGGGCTTGTGGCTGACAGCGATCTGCTGCGTGAGGCCGGCACCGAGCGAGTCGGTGCGGGTCACGATGACGCCGTCTTCGACGCCCAGTTCAAGGAAGGCGTGGCGGCAGGCGCGGATCTTCGCGATGAAGACCTCGTGCGGCACGGTGACCTTGCCGTCCTGGTGGCCGCACTGCTTTTCGTCGGAGACCTGGTTTTCGATCTGCAGCGCGCAGGCGCCGGCCTCGATCATCTTCTTGGCGAGCAGATAGGTCGCCTCGGCATTGCCGAAGCCGGCATCGATGTCGGCGATGACGGGCACGACGTGGGTCTGGAAGTTGTCGATCTTTTCGATCAGCGCCGCTTCCTTGGCCTTGTCGCCGGCCTTGCGGGCCGCATCGAGGTTCCGGAAGATGTCGTTGAGCTCGCGGGAGTCCGCCTGACGCAGGAAGGTGTACAACTCTTCGATCAGCGCCGGCACCGAGGTCTTCTCGTGCATCGACTGATCCGGAAGCGGTCCGAACTCGGAGCGAAGGGCGGCGATCATCCAGCCGGAGAGATACAGATAGCGGCGATCGGTTTTGCCGCCGAAATGCTTCTTGACCGAGATCAGCTTCTGCTGCGCGATGAAGCCGTGCCAGCAACCGAGCGACTGGGTGTACTTGGTCGGATCGGCGTCGTAGGCAGCCATATCGCTGCGCATCAGCGCGGCGGTGTAGCGGGCGATGTCGAGGCCGGTCTTGAAGCGGTTTTGCAGACGCATGCGGGCCACGGCTTCAGCGGTGACGCCGTTCCAGGTCGGCTGGGTCTTGAGGAGCGCCTCGGCGGCTCCAAGCTCGCTCAGATAGGAAGCGGGTCCCTGGATGGCCTGGTCGCTGATCCCACGGGGCTGGTAGTTCATCTGCGTGTTCCTTCAATCGACATTCGTGACAGTGCATTGCGAAACGTGCCGAGAGCTAAACGCTAAAAAGCCAATTTCGTATAGATAGCTTGATTTCAAATGGTGATGTCATGTAACATCTATACTTGTCATAGATGTCATTTTGTAAAGTTAGTCACAAATTCAGGTCAGCAGGGCTGCCATGGCCACCGACTCCGGAAAGAAGCTGTTTGTTGGACCCCGTTTCCGGCGAATCCGCCAGCAGCTCGGCCTGTCGCAGACCCAGATCGCCGAGGGGCTCGGCATTTCTCCGAGCTATATCAACCTGATAGAGCGCAACCAGCGCCCGGTGACGGCGCAGATCCTGCTCCGGCTGGCGGAGACCTATGACCTCGACCTGCGCGATCTGGCCACCGCCGACGAAGATCGCTTCTTTGCCGAACTGAACGAGATCTTCTCCGACCCGCTGTTCCGGCAGATCGACCTGCCCAAACAAGAGCTGCGCGACCTCGCCGAACTCTGCCCCGGGGTGACCCATTCCCTGCAGCGGCTGTACGCCGCCTATACCGAGGCCCGCCGCGGCGAGACGCTGGTCGCCGCCCAAATGGCCGACCGCGACGAGGGCTCGCGATTCGAGGCCAACCCGATCGAGCGGGTGCGCGACCTGATCGAGGCCAACCGCAATTACTTTCCCGAACTCGAGACATCAGCGGAAGCCCTGCGCGACGAACTGAACGTGCCGGCCGAGGGCCTGTTCGCGGCGCTTGCCGCACGCCTGCGGGAAAAGCATTCGATCGTCACCCGCATCATGCCGGTCGATGTGATGCGCGAGACGCTGCGGCGGTTCGACCGCCATCGCCGGCAATTGCTGATTTCCGAACTGGTCGACGGCGCCGGGCGCGCGTTCCAGCTCGCCCTGCAGATTGGCCTGACCGAGTCCAGCGCCGCCATCGATGCCATCGTCAACCGCGCCGGCCCGCTCGACGACACGCCGCGGCGGCTCTATCGCATCACGCTGGCGAATTACTTCGCCGCCGCCGTGATGATGCCCTACCAGGCGTTCCATTCGGCCGCGGAAGCGCTGAGCTACGATGTCCACGTGCTGGCGCAGCGCTTCAGCGCCGGTTTCGAGCAGGTCTGCCACCGCCTCACCACCTTGCAGCGGCCGAATGCGCGCGGCGTGCCGTTCTTCCTGCTGCGCGTCGACAATGCCGGCAACGTCTCCAAGCGATTTTCCTCCGGCACCTTTCCGTTCTCGAAATTCGGCGGCACCTGCCCGCTCTGGAATGTGCACTCGACCTTCGACACGCCGGACCGGTTGCTCAAACAGATCATCGAGCTGCCCGACGGCGTCAGATATTTCTCGATCGCGCAGATGGTGCGCCGCCCGGTGGCGCCGCATCCGCAAGCCCAGCCACGCTTTGCGATCGGATTGGGGTGCGAAATCCGCCATGCGGCAAAACTGGTCTATGCTGCGGGCATGGATCTGGAAAAGGCGGAAGGAACCCCCATCGGCGTCAACTGCCGGCTCTGCGAGCGCGAGAACTGCAGCCAGCGCGCCGAACCGCCGATCACGCGGACGCTGATTCTGGATGAGAACACGCGGCGCGTGAGTTCGTTCGCGTTCAGCAACGCCAGAGAGTTGTAAGCTACCTAATCCGCTAATCCCTTTAGCAAGGACTGGACAATCGAATGTTCGTTTCATTCTTCCCACGGCCGAAACTGTTCTTCATCTCCGCGATCCTGTGGACCGCGCTGGCAGTGACACTCTGGTACAGTTTCGCCGGCGAGATGATCGGCTCGTCGGCCGCCGAACCCATCGGCGTCAGCCGATTCTGGACCGCGCGTTCGCTGTGGTTCGACCTGTATTTTGTGCTGTTCGTGGCTGTATTCACCGGCTTCTGGATGTGGTTCGCGCCGCATCCCTGGACGCCCTGGTCGATCATGGGCTCGGCCCTGATCCTGTTCGCCACCTATTTTCAGGTACAGGTCAACGTCGCCGTCAACGCCTGGTTCGGACCGTTCTACGATCTGGTGCAGGCCGCGCTTTCGAAATCGAGGCCGGTGACGCTGGGGGAGTTCTACGGCCACCTGTCGACCTTCGCCTCCATCGCCCTGGTCGCGGTGGTGGCCGGCGTAATGACCCGCTTCTTCGTCAGTCATTACATCTTCCGCTGGCGCACCGCGATGAACGACTTCTACATCGCCAACTGGCCGCGGTTGCGCACCATTGAGGGTGCCTCGCAGCGGGTGCAGGAAGACACCATGCGATTTGCCAGCACCATGGAAAGTCTCGCTGTCGAACTCATCAGTGCCAGCATGACGCTGCTGGCGTTCCTGCCGGT
>JAIEPP010000254.1 GCA_019748335.1 Xanthobacteraceae bacterium | reverse complement strand
TGCCGGCCGGTGCGGCGACGCTGATCCTCGAAGGCGGCACCAGCATCACCGACGGCACGCTGGTGAACGGCGATGTCGGTACGGTCGAGATCCACGGCACCACCGGCGCGACCTTCGACAACGTTGACGTGAACAATGCCGGTCTCCTGCAGGTCGATGGCGCGAGCCGGCTTTTGCTGGTGGGCGGCGCCACGATCACTGGCGGTGACATTACCGTCGCGAGCGGCGGGTTGCTGAAAACCTATGGCGCCGGCATCGAGATCAATGCGGTTGTTACCAACGACGGCACGATCGAGATCAATAACGGCGGCACGCTCAAGATATCCACCTCGATTTCGGGCACGGGCTCGGTCAGGATCGATGGCGGCGCGACCTTCGAGCTCAATGGATCCGACAGCCAAACGGTCGAGTTCAACGGCGACAATGCCGTGTTCAGGATCGACGGATCAAGCTTCGGTGGCAGCATTGCTGGCTTTGCGGTGTCCGACGAAATCGATCTGAAGGCCTTCGGCTACGACGATACGACCACAGCGACTTTCGAGAAGGGCGTGCTGACGCTGTTCCATGGCGGCGAATCCATCTCCATGACGCTGGTTGGTGACTATAGCCACGCCCATCTGGCGGGATCCGGCGATGGTACGCACACGCTGATCACCTTCAAGGCCGAGGACGATGCGCCGGTCTTCGCCGAAGATTCGGAAAACGGCTCGATTGACGAGCGGCCGAACACCACCGGTTCGCCTGCCCTCGATTCGGTCGGCGGCACGCTGCATTTCGGCGATATCGACCTGCTGGACCGGCCGACGGCGTCGGTCACGTCGAAGTCCGTGACCTGGATCGCCGCGAACCACACCGATCTGGGGACGCCATCTCAACTCGCGGCAATCGAGAATGCGCTGACGCTGACGCACTCGGGCGCCAACAACGGTGCCATCGGTTGGACCTATTCGATAGCCGACGGCGTGCTCGACTTTCTGGCCGAGGGCGAGACGCTCACGTTCACGGCCACGGTCACGCTGACCGACGGCGAAAAGTCGGATACGGCGCAGGTTGTTGTCACCATCAAGGGGCATAACGACGCGCCTGTGATCACGGTCAACGATCCGGCTGCGGTAACCGAGGGCAATACCGGCACGTCCGCCCCGGTCACGGTGGCAGTTGCCGGTCATGTCGCGATCACCGACGTCGATGCGAGCGATGTCCATACGCCGTACGTGGCGAACACGCTGGCGTTCGATACGGCACACTCGTCCGGTCCTGGACCGTCCAGTGGAACGCTGGCTGGTCTGTTCACAATCGATCCGGTCAGCGGCACCATCAGCTACGACAAGGCGGCATTCGACTATCTTGCCGCCGGTGAGCATGTCGTCGCCAAGTTCACTTTCGATGCTTCGTCCGGGCCCGATAACGTACCTCAGACCATCACGATTACGATCGACGGCGCCAACGATGCGCCGATTGTCGCGTCGGCGCTGAGCGATAGTGCTCACGAGGGCGACGCGTCCTTCAGCCGCAATCTGCTGACCGGCGCCAGCGACGTCGATCACGGCGAGACCGCGACGCTCTCCGTCGCCAACCTGAGTTATTCCGTCAATGGCGGAACGGCGTCGTCGTCGACACCGGGCGTTTCGCTCGACCCCGATGGCTACACGCTGAAGATCAACCCCTCAGATCCGGCGTTCGAATATCTGGGAGTAGGCAAACACACCACGATCACGGTGTCCTACGACGTCAAGGACGCGCATGGCGCCACGGTTCACCAGACTGAAACCATCACCATCACTGGCACCAACGACGCGCCATCGATCGTGGCAGAGACGGATGCCCCGGCCGAGGCCGTCATGGTTGTCCCCGCGACCGCGTCCGTGGCCGTGCTTGCCCCGGGCGTGACCACCAATTCTCTCGGTTTGAACACCGAAACATTCAATGACCGGTCGCTTGGGCACGATTCTTTCCACAGCACCGCGCTCAACGCTGACTTCCACGCATCGGGAAGCGCGGGGATTGTCCACGGGTCGACTGACGGAGTTACCGCGGCGCCGTTCTTCGGGCCCTTGCCGGGCGCGCCCGACACCACCAACTATCTGACCGTCGGGGGCGGCGGGGTCGAGACCATCACGTTCGCCTCCGAGCAAAATGCCTTTGGGCTCTATTGGGGGTCGGTCGATTCCTACAATTCGATCAGCTTCTATGACGGATCGACGCTTGTCGGTTCCTACACGGGCGCAAGTGTCGCGCCGCTGTTCGCTGATGGAAACCAGGGTTCGTTCGCGTCGAACGGATACGTGCAATTCTCCGGCCTGGCCGAGTTCAACAAGGTCGTCCTGCAGTCGAGTTCGAACGCTTTCGAGATCGACAATATTTCTTCCGGTGCCATTCACAGCAAGCTTTCCGCGTCGGTCTCGGGAACGCTCAGCGTTCACGACGCCGATATCGGCGATACGCTGACGGGGTTCGTGATCGGAAATGGCACCGTCCAGTTCACTGGAGCCAATGGTTCGCACCAGTTGCCGAACGGCGCCAACGTCGCTGCGCTGATCGACGCCCAAGACGTGACGTTCGATAGCGTGCAGAGCGACGGTGGCACGGACGTCCTGCACTGGACCTATCATCCGACCAATCCGGATCTCGATTTCCTGAAGGCCGGCGACGTGCTGAAGATCCAGTTTGCCGCGGAGGTCAGCGACGGTCACGGCCATACCGAAAGCCAGCCACTGACCGTTACGCTCGTTGGTGCCAACAGCGCGACCGACACATCTGCGTTCGGCGTCGTCAACGGGACCACCGCAGGTGACACCTTCAACCATGTTGGCGGCAACGTCACGATTTTCGGCAACGGCGGCCCGGATACCTTCGTATTCAAGCCCGGGTTTGGCAGCGCGACAATCGCCGACTTCGATGCCAATAACGATACGATCGAGATCAGCAAGGACTTGTTCACGACTTTTGCAGACGTCATTGCGCACGCCCATCCGGTCAATTCCAATCTGGATCTGGCCATTACGGATGCCGCATCCGAGACCATCACGCTGAAAGGCGTCACGGCCAGCCAACTCCACGCTTCCAACTTCCATCTCGTCTGACGATCCGGCCAGTGCTTTCAGCCGGTTGGAACAATCGGCCTCGGCGTGATATCCAGACAGCATGATGCAACTTTGGATATTGCGGCGGTGGTTCAAGCGGCGTTTTGGCTACGCGCGGCTGGCATGTCTGGCGCTATTGGTGCTGTTCGCAGGTTTTCGGATTCTCGATCCGGCCCCGGTCGAGGAACTCAGGGTCAGAACCTTCGATACCTTCCAGCGCTTCGATCCCCGCAAGAAGGTCGCAAGGCCGGTCACCATCGTCGATGTCGACGACAAGAGCATGGAAAAGCTCGGGCAGTGGCCATGGCCGCGGACCCGCATCGCCGACCTCATCACCGAATTGACGCGGCTCGGCGCCGTCGTGATCGCATTCGACGCCGTGTTCTCCGAACCTGACCGGCTCAATCCGAACGTCGCCGCCGATACGTTCCCCAATCTCGACGAGGAAACCCGCGCCAAGCTGCGTGCGCTGCCGAGCAACGATCAGGTCTTTGCCGATGCCATCCGCCGCTCGCGCGTGGTGCTCGGCGAGTCCGGTCTGCCGGAGGAAATCACAGCCCTCGACAAGACGCTGCCGGTGACCGGGCTCGCCATGCTCGGCGAGGAGCCGCAGCGCTTCATGTTCGATTTCCCCGGGCTGCTGCGCAACGTGCCGGTGATCGAACATGCCGCCGCCGGGCGCGGACTCTTCACCATCCGCCCCGAGCGCGACGGCATCATTCGGCGGGTGCCGATGATCATGCAGGCGCAGGGCCAGACCATGCCGTCGCTGACCTTCGAGATGCTGCGGGTCGCCACCGGTTCGGGCACCATCCTGATCAAGGCCGAAAAGGCCGGCATCAAGAGCGTCGGCATTCGCGGCCTGACGATTCCGACCGACCACAATGGCCAGCTCTGGGTTCACTATGCCCGCAACGATGCGTCGATCTACGTTCCCGCCATCAACGTGTTGGACAAGACGGTCGCGCCCGACATGATCGCCGGCAAGCTGGTGCTGATCGGCACCTCGGCGGTCGGCCTCAACGACATCAAGACCACGCCGGTCTCGCGCGCCATGCCCGGGGTCGAAATCCACGCTCAGGTGCTGGAGAGCGCCTTGACCGGCGCGGTGATCTCGCAGCCGATTTACGGCATCGCCATCGAGTTCACCACGGCGCTGCTGTTCGGACTGCTGGTGATCGTTTTTGCGCCTTCGTTCGGGCCGGTCACGCTGGTCGCCCTCGGTGCGGTGTTCGCGAGTGCACTGATCGGAACGTCCTGGTATTTCTACGCCCAGCACCGGCTGCTGATCGACTTTACCTATCCCTTGTTGTCGACCACGGCGATCTACCTGACGCTGATCTTTTCCAGCTTCGTGCGCGAACAGGCGCAGCGGAAGCAGATTCGCGGCGCGTTTGCGCAATATATGTCGCCGGTGCTGGTCGAACAGCTGGCGCAGTCGCCGGAAAAACTCGTGCTCGGCGGCGAGGAGCGCGAGATGACGATCATGTTCTCCGACGTCCGTGGCTTCACCACGATCTCGGAATCCTACAAGCACGATCCGCAGGGGTTGACCGCCCTGATGAACCGGTTCCTGACCCCGCTGACCAACGCGATCCTGGCGCGCAAGGGGTATATCGACAAATACATGGGCGACGCCATCATGGCGTTCTGGAATGCGCCGCTGGACGATCCCCAGCATGAGATCAATGCCTGCGAGGCCGCGATCGACATGCTGGAGCGGATCGACGAACTCAACCAGGTGCGCGAACGGGAAGCGCTGGAGGGCGGCCACACCTACATTCCGATCAATGTCGGCGTTGGTCTGAATACCGGCATCGGCGTAGTCGGCAATATGGGCTCGGACCTCAAGTTCAATTATTCCGTCCTCGGCGACAGCGTCAATCTGGCCTCACGCCTCGAAGGCCAGTCCAAGGAATACGGATTTCCGATCATCATCGGCTCCAGGACCGCGATGGCGATCAGGGACAGGTTCGCGATTCTCGAACTCGACTTCATCATGGTGAAGGGCAAGACGGAGCCCGAGGTGATCTATGCGATCGCCGGCCGCGAGGACACCGCGCAATCCGGCCGCTTCCAGCGCTTGCGCAACCTGACCATCGAGATGTTGGCTTGCTATCGCGGCCGCGACTGGGAAGGTGCACTCGCCGCGATTGAGCGCGGCCGCCGCACCGACGAGGCGCATTCGCTGGAACTGCTCTACAATCTGTACGATACGCGCATCCGCGGCTATATCGAAAGCCCGCCGCCGGAAGACTGGAACGGCGCGTTCGCGCTGCTGACGAAGTGACGCGCCACGCGCGTCATGCGCGGGCTTGACCCGCGCATCCATCTCTCTTTAGAAGAGTCCTGCGAAGCAGATGGATTGCCGGGTCAAGCTCGGCAATGACAGCAGTCGTCGCCGCTACTCCAGCCCGATCGTCGTCAGATCCTGGAACCAGTGCTGCGCCTGCACGAACTTCTTCACCTTCGGCGACAGGGCGTGCGGGTTGGTGTCGTGCACCACCCAGACCAGCACCGCGTCATCCACGATCAGCGAATGCGCCTGCGCGATCAGTTCGTCCTGTTTGGCGGTGTCGAACGTCTCCTTGGCCTCGTTGATCAGCGCATCGACCTTCGGGTTCTTGTAGCCGCCCCAGTTGACGCCGACAGGCGCGATCTGGTCGGAGGCAAAGAAGCGGACGATGGCGTAGAGCGGATCCGATGTCACATAGGCGATGTTGTTGGCGGTGATGCCGGCGTTGATTTCGTCGGCCGCGCCCTTGCGCCAGTGCGTATATAAGGTCTCAAGCTCGACCACCTTGAACTCGATCTCGATGCCGATTTCCTTGAAGCTCTGCTGCAGGAATTCGTTCATAGGCAGCGACAGCATCTGGCCGGTGCCGCCCTGCGCGATGATGAAGGTCGCCTTCAGCGGCTTGTCCTTGGAATAGCCGGCTTCCTGCACCAGCTTTTTGGCCTCCGCGAGATCGTACTTGATGTCGAAAGTCGGCTTGCCGAACCACGGGCTCGACGGGTCGACCTGGCCCTTGGCGGGCTTGGCGAGACCGTTCATCAAGCCGACGACGCCGTCACGGTCGATCGCAAGGTTGAGCGCCTTGCGCAGGCGGACGTCGGTCCAGGGCGAGCCGGGCAGCACGCTGAGATGATAATTCCAGACATGCGGCGTGATGTTGTCAACGATCTTCATGCCCGCGGATTTGAGCTGCGGCACCGCGTCCGGCGCCGGGGTTTCGATCAGGTCGACCTGGCCGGCGAGCAGCGCGTTGGTGCGGGTCAGGGCTTCCGGCATCGGAATCAGGACCAGCTTGTCGGTCTTCGGAATCCGCTTCTTGTTCCAGTAATCCTCGTTCTTGGTGAGTTCGGCGAGTTCGCGCGGAACCAGTTTGGTCAATTTGAACGGCCCGGTGCCGGAGGGCTGGCTGGCGAACTTGTCCCAGTCCTTGCCGAGCTTTTCATACTGCGTCGGGCTCGAGACCAGGAACCAGAGCATCTGGTAGGGGAAGAAGGAATCGACCTTCTTGGTCGTGATCTCCACGGTGTCGTCGTCGATCTTGGCGTAGCTCGCGACCGAGGGCAGGCGGGTCTTGACCTGCGCGCTCTGGCGCTTGTCGAACTGTGGTGCCTTGTCGTTCAGCACCTTGTCCAGATTCCAGATTACCGCGTCGGCATTGAAGTCGCTGCCGTCATGAAACTTGACGCCCTTGCGTAAGGTGAAGCGCCATTTGGTCTTGTCCTTGTCGTCGACCTTCCATTCGGTGGCCAGGCCCGGCACCAGCTTACCGGGGCGGTCGGAGACGTCCATTTCCCAGGCCACCAAGGGATCGTAGATCGTGTAGGCGGTGAACTGGTAGGCGCCGGCGCCGCGGTCGGGCTGGCCGGTCGTCAGCGGGATATCCGCCATCGAGATGCCGTAGCGCACCACGGATTCGGCCTGTGCGGAATAAGGCGCGAGACCGATGCCGACGGCCAGCGCCGCGGCAGCAAGAAGCATCGAATTGAGGGTGCGCATGAACTAAGCTCCGTTGACGAGTATTCGAAATACCTAATGCCAACCAAGCAAGCTTGATGCCAGAATAGGCACGACGTCCCGTTCCGCAGGCGCGGTCACAAGGACTTGTGCGACCAATTGGCCAATCGGAGCAAAATCGCCTCCCTTGGCACAGGCGTTGCATAGTTTTGCATAAGAATTAATCATCGAAGTGAGAAGGGATTGCTGCAAATGCGTATCGTGAGATCGAGGAAGACCGCTGCCGCGTGGATGCTGGCCACTGCTCTGGTGGTAGGAATGCCGCATCTGGCCTCCGCCGAAACCGTGCTGCGGATCGGCATGACCGCCGCCGATATTCCGCGCACGCTGGGGCAGCCCGACCAGGGCTTTGAGGGTAACCGCTTCACCGGCCTCACGATGTACGACGCGCTGACGATGTGGGACCTCTCGTCGGCGGACAAGCCGAGCGTCATGATCCCGGGCCTCGCCACCGAATGGAAGGTGGACGAGTCGGACAAGAAGAAGTGGGCCTTCAAGCTGCGTCCGGGCGTCACGTTCCACGATGGCTCGCCGTTCAACGCCGATGCCGTGGTCTGGAATGTCGAGAAGGTGCTGAAGCAGGATGCGCCGCAGTTCGACGCCAGCCAGGTCGGCGTCACCGCCTCGCGCATGCCGACTTTGGCCTCCGCGAAGAAGATCGACGACATGACGGTGGAATTGACCACCAAGGAGCCGGATTCGTTCCTGCCGATCAACCTCACCAACCTGTTCATGGCGAGCCCTTCGAAATGGCAGAAGTTCTTCGACGCCGCCGAAGGCGCCGACGCCAAGGCGAAGTCGCAGGCGGCCTGGGCGGCCTTCGCCAAGGAGGCGTCGGGCACTGGCCCGTGGAAGATGTCGAAATTCACGCCGCGCGAGCGGCTCGAACTCACCAAGAACGACGGCTATTGGGACAAGGCCCGGGTGCCCAAGGTCGACAAGATGGTGCTGCTGCCGATGCCGGAAGCTAACGCCCGCACCGCGGCGCTGCTGTCCGGCCAGGTCGACTGGGTCGAGGCGCCGGCACCGGATGCGGTCGCCGAAATCAAGCAGCGCGGCTTTGTGATCCAGAGCAACGAGGAGCCGCATGTCTGGCCGTGGCAATTCTCCCGCGTCGAAGGCTCGCCTTGGAACGATATCCGCGTTCGCAAGGCCGCCAATCTCTGTGTCGATCGCGAGGGACTGAAAGACGGGTTGCTCGCCGGCCTGATGGTGCCGGCGACCGGCACGTTTGAGCCCGGCCACCCCTGGCGCGGCAATCCGACGTTTCAGATCAAGTTCGACAAGCCTGCGGCGCAGAAGCTGATGCAGGAAGCAGGCTTTGGTCCGACCAAGAAGCTGACGGTCAAGATCCAGACCTCGGCGTCCGGCTCGGGCCAGATGCTGCCGCTGCCGATGAACGAATATCTGCAGCAGGCGCTGGCCGAATGCTACTTCGACGTTCAGCTCGACGTCATCGAATGGAACACGCTGTTCACCAACTGGCGCCGCGGCGTCAAGGATCCCAGTGCCAACGGCGCCAACGCAACCAACGTCACTTATGCGGCGATGGACCCGTTCTTCGCCATGGTGCGCTTCCTGCAGTCGTCGATGGCACCTCCGGTGTCGAACAACTGGGGCTTTATCAACAATCCCAAGTTCGACGAGCTGGTGACCAAAGCCCGCCAGACCTTCGATCCCGTGGCGCGCGACGCGGCGCTCGCCGAACTGCACGCGGCCTCGGTGGACGACGCAGCCTTCCTCTACGTCGCCCACGACGTCGCGCCGCGCGCGATGAGCCCGAAGATCAAGGGCTTCGTGCAGCCGAAGAGCTGGTTCGTCGACTTCTCGCCGGTGTCGATGACGCCGTAAGTCGCTCAACCGTCATGGCCGGGCTTGACCCGGCCATCCACGTCTTACTTCCTTTCTCGGTCCAAGAGCGTGGATGCCCGGGTCAAGCCCGGGCATGACCATGAAAGACCGAGAACCCCTCATCCGGCGCGCTGCGCGCGCCACCTTCTCCCACAAGGGGAGAAGGGAAAAAGAGAATGTGATCCGTGCTCGTTTATGTTGCCCGGCGTATCGTCTACGTCATCCCCATCGTGATCAGCGTGGCGCTGGTGTGCTTCCTGCTGGTGCACATCACGCCCGGCGATCCCCTGGTCGCGGTGTTACCTGCCGATGCATCACAGGAACTGGCCCAGCAATTGCGGGTCGCCTACGGCTTCGACCGGCCATTACCCGTGCAGTTCGGACTCTGGCTGTGGCGCGCGGTCCATGGCGACCTCGGCAATTCCATCGCTACCGGCCGCCCGGTGCTGACGGAAGTGCTGCGCGCGGTCAACAATACCGTGACGCTGGCGATCGCAGCAGCCTTGATCGGCTTCACGCTCGGGCTGTTCTTTGGCCTGATCGCCGGCTATTTCCGCGACACCTGGATCGACAAGGTTGCGACCTCGATCGCGATCGCCGGCGTTTCGGTGCCGCATTACTGGCTCGGCATGGTGCTGGTCATCATCTTCTCGGTGCAGCTGAACTGGCTGCCCGCGGTCGGCGCCGGTTCCGGCGGCTCGGGCGCCTGGAGCTGGGACTGGGAGCACATGCGCTATCTGGTGCTGCCGGCGATCACCACCTCGGTGATTCCGATGGGCATCGTCACCCGCACGGTCCGCGCCCTGACCGGCGATATTCTTTCGCAGGACTTTGTCGAGGCGTTGCGCGCCAAGGGCCTGCGCGAGACCGATGTGTTCCGCCACGTCATCAAGAACGCCGCGCCGACGGCGCTGGCGGTGATGGGTCTGCAACTCGGCTACATGCTCGGCGGCTCGATCCTGATCGAGACCGTGTTCTCGTGGCCGGGCTCCGGCCTGCTGCTGAATTCCGCAATCTTCCAGCGCGACCTTCCGTTGCTGCAAGGCACGATCCTGGTGCTGGCGCTGTTCTTCGTTGCCCTCAATCTGCTGGTCGATATCGCGCAAGCCTCGATCGATCCGCGTATCAAGCGAAGCTGACATTATGAGAATTCGTCCATGAGCGTGATGTCTGATACCGCCCTGCAGGCCGCGCCGGCCACCAAGGCGCGCGGCTATTGGGCCACTGTCGGCCGCCGCATCCGGCGCGACAAGGTCAGCATGGCCTGCGCCTTCATTCTGGCGCTGATCTTTCTCTCCGCGCTGTTCGCGCCGTGGCTGGGATTGGCCGATCCCTATCAGGGTTCGATGATCCGCCGGCTTCGCCACATCGGCACGCCGAATTACCCGCTCGGCACCGACGAGCTCGGCCGCGACATGCTGGCACGGCTGGTCTATGGCGGGCGGCTGTCGCTGATCATCGGCATCCTTCCGGTCATTCTCGCGTTCATGATCGGCACATCGCTGGGACTGATCGCCGGCTATGTCGGCGGCAAGCTCAACACCGCGATAATGCGGACCGTGGACGTGTTTTACGCCTTCCCATCAGTGCTGCTGGCGATCGCGATATCCGGCGCGCTCGGTGCCGGCATCGTCAACTCGATCGTGTCGCTGACCATCGTGTTCGTGCCGCAGATTACCCGCGTCGCGGAGAGCGTCACCACCGGTGTGCGTAACATGGATTTTGTCGAAGCCGCGCGCGCGTCGGGGGCTGGCGCCTTCACCATCATGCGCGTGCATATGCTCGGCAACGTGCTGGGACCGATCTTCGTCTACGCCACCGGGCTGATTTCGGTGTCGATGATCCTGGCCGCGGGTCTCTCGTTCCTCGGTTTGGGGACAAAGCCGCCGGAGCCGGAATGGGGCCTGATGCTCAACACGCTGCGCACCGCGATCTATGTCAATCCGTGGGTGGCGGCGTTGCCCGGCGCCATGATCTTCGCGGTGTCGATCTGCTTCAACCTGCTCAGCGACGGCATGCGCAGCGCCATGGATATCAGGAACTGACGCGATGAGCGAAACCTATCAGTCAGTCGAAGCGCTGGAACAGGTCGAGGACGTCGGCGGCGCGGCGCAGCCGCTGCTGCAGGTCACCGGCCTGACAAAACATTTCCCGGTGCGCGGCGATCTCTTCAGCCCGCGCAAGACCGTGCGCGCGGTCGACGACGTTTCTTTCTCGATCGCCAAGGGCGAGACCGTCGGTATCGTCGGCGAATCCGGCTGCGGCAAGTCGACCACAGCGCGGCTCCTGATGCACCTGATGAAGCGCGATGCC
>JAIEPP010000648.1 GCA_019748335.1 Xanthobacteraceae bacterium | reverse complement strand
GCGAGCTGCACCAGCACGCGGGCAAAATGCGCGCGCTGTTGTTCGCCGCCGGACAGCGTCGGCAATTGCCGGTGCCGGAAGCGTTCGAGCCCGACCTCGCCTAGCGCGGCGTCGACCAGCGGCTGCGCGGCGGCCTGGCTGCGGTCGCCCGCGCCCATGCGGACGATCTCCTCGACGGTGAACGGAAAGGTGACGCTGACATGTTGCGACAGCATCGCGCGATGCTGCGCGAGCTGACGCGGCGGATAGCCGTGAATCTCGCGCTGCCTGAGCTGGACCTGGCCGCTGGTCGGCCTGAGATCGCCGGACAGCATCCGCAGCAGCGTCGATTTGCCGGCGCCGTTGGGGCCGACGATCGCGACCATCTCGCCGGCGCCGATCCGCAGGTCGATGGCGTCGACCAGTCGGGCGCTGCCGACAGCAAACGTAAGCGATATCGCTTCGAGGATCGCGCTCACAACGCGACCAGCCCGCGCTGGCGCAGCAGCATGCCCAGAAAGAACGGCGCGCCGATCGTCGCGGTCAGGATTCCGATCGGCATTTCGGCCGGCGCCACGATGGTGCGGGCCAGCGTGTCCGCGCTGACCAGCAGCACCGCGCCCAGTAGCGCCGAGGCCGGCAGCAGCAGCCGGTGCGCCGGTCCGATCACCAGCCGCAGCAAATGCGGCACCACGATGCCGACAAATCCGACCACGCCGCAGATCGACACGGCGACGCCGGTCATCGCCGATACCAGCACGATCGAAATCCGCTTCAGCCGTTCGACGTCGACGCCTGAGTGAAACGCCTCGGCCTCGCCGAGTACCAGCACATCCAGCCCGCGCGCGATCGAGAGGCACGCGATCAGCGCCGCGCCCAGCACCGGCGCCAGCATGGCGATCTTGGGCCAGGTGGCGCCGCTCAGCGAGCCCAGCAGCCAGAACGTGATGTCGCGCAACTGACGGTCGTCGGCGACGAATACCAACAGCCCGATGCCGGCATTGGCGATGGCGGCGATCGCAAGTCCAGCCAGCAGAAAAATCGCAATCGAGGTGCGGCCCGAACGGCTGGCGATCCGGTAGAGCACCATGGTCGTTACCAGCGAGCCAGCAAAGGCTGCCAACGGCAGCAATTGATTCTGCATGAACCGAAAATTTTGACCGAGCTGGCTGTCGGTGAAAACGATCGCGGCCGCCGCCGCGAAGGCACCGCCGGATGAGACGCCGACCAGCGCGGGATCGGCGAGCGGGTTTCGAAACAGCCCCTGCATGATGGCGCCTGACATCGCCAGCAGGCCGCCAACCATCGCGGCGGCCGCGATCCGGGGAATTCGGATCGACCACAGCACGAGTTGGTCGCGCGCGAGATTTGGGTCGACCGCGGCGCCGGTCCAGAGCCCGAGTGCCGCGGGCAGCCGCGCCAGCGGAATTCCCGCCGCGCCCAAGGTCAGCGCAATCAGCGCCGCACCGGTGAGCACCATCAACAGACAAATCAAGGTCAGCGATGCGGAGGGACGGAAGCCATACCCGCCGTGGCGCCTCGCGCCTTCGGATTGGCCGTCAGCCGCCACGGTCATCGCCTGCAATTCGTCGTCAAGGCGGCCGGTGCGAACGTCTCCGCCGCCGGCGCCAGCGCCGGGTAGAGCTTGATCGCGAGGTCGCGCGCGGCTGCCGCCGTGCGCGGCCCAAAGCCGAGCAGATAGAGGCCCTCCATCGAGATGAAGGCCTTGTTGGCCGCGACCGGCGTCATGGCGAAGGCCGGATGCAGGTACAGGGTTTCTGCGTCCAGCGAATCCTTGCCACGCTGGATCGAGAGCACGACGTCGGGCTTCGCGGCGACGATCGCTTCGTCATTGATGATCTTGTAGCCGTCGTAATTGTCGACGGCGTTGACGGCGCCGGCGAGCGCAATGATCTCGTTCGCGGCGGTGTTCTGGCCGGCGGCCATCGCCCGGCCGCTCAACAGCGACATCACGAACATCACCCGCACCGGCTTTGTTACCCTGGCGCGCAGTTCGCGCAGTTGCTCGAGATCGCCGGTCACGGCTGCCGACAGGCATTCGGCGCGTCGGTCCGCGTCCATGGCGTGGCCGACCAGTCTGATCTTGTCGAGCAGGCCCGCTTCGGAGAATGTTTCGGGGACCAGCACCAGCGGCACCTTCGCCGCTTCCAGCACGTCCATGGTTTCCTTCGGGCCCGATCCCTGCACCGCGAGCACGAGCGAAGGATTGAGCCCGAGCACGCCCTCGGCCGAAAGCTGGCGCATGTAGCCGACATTGGGTTTGTCGCGCAGCGCCGCGGCCGGATAGAGGCTGGTCGCGTCAACGCCGGCGAGTCGGTCCTCGAAGCCGAGCGCGTAGAGAATTTCGGTGATGGCGCCGCCGATCGAAACGATCCGTGTTGGATTTTCGATTTGGACGTCGCGATTGCGGGCATCGTGGACCGTAATCCCCGTGGCGAATGCGGCGCCGCCGAGCACGAAGCTGCAGGCGGCGGCCAACAGGATACGCATGCGACAAAATGTCATTGTACGATCTCTTGGGACGATCACTTGGTCAGGATCAGCTTGTTCTGCGACGTCAGCCGCAGGCGGTAGGTCTCGTCACCATGCGCAATGATGATCTCGCGTTCGTTCGAGAACAGCTCGCGGCTGTCGATCCGGTTGCCGTTCACGACGACGGATCTGGCTGTGGCAGAAGAATTTTCCGCATGCGTTCCAGCGCCGGTCAATTTGTCTCCGGAAGTTGCGGACATTGTTGTTGTTGAGCCCCGAACGTTTGCTGTCGATCAACGCTTGTATCGTCGGGCCGGGGTGCAATCCAACCGTCGCAATTTACAATCGATGTAAAGTGAGACGTCCGGTTCTTGACCGCCCGAGTGTCGCCACGTAACCAAATGAGACGATGCGGGCGGATCGCTTGCATCCCAGAAGTGGCAGCCAGCAAGCAACTCGCATTTCGGTGCGACGCCCGCCAGCCAGACCCGAGAAAAAGATCACAGGTTGGGGTTGTTATGGCTGACGGGGCTAGGCATTCGCGCGCCTTATTTTTGGGCGTGTCGGTATTTTCATTGGCGGTGTTGATCGGGGACGCCGGTTTCGCGCAGACGGCGGACACCGGCGCTGCCGGCCAGTCGCAGCAGAAAAAGCAGGCTAGCCGCAAGCCGGCAAAACCGACGCAGGAGCTGCAGGCGTCCGCGCCGGTGATGAACGCACGCGCACAGATCGGCGCTACGGCGGTGCAGTCGCTCGACACCATTACGGTGGCGGCGTCGAAAACCCAGGAGCGCGCGATTGACGCGCTGGCGCCTGTCAGTGTCGTCACGCTCGAACAGATCCAGGGGCTGCAGCCAAATCGGCTGTCGGATATTTTCTACAATATCCCCGGCGTCTCGTTCCAGGAGCGTGGCGACGATCCGGCGACCGTGATCAACATCCGCGGCCTGCAGGATTTCGGCCGCGTTGCCGTCGTCGTCGACGGTGCGCGGCAGAATTATCAGCGCACCGGCCACAACGCCAACGGCTCGTTCTTCCTCGATCCTGAACTGATCGGCGGCGTTGACGTCGTGCGCGGCCCGACCGCGAACGTCTACGGCTCCGGCGCTATCGGCGGCGTGGTCTCGTTCCGCACCAAGGACATCAACGACGTGGTGCGCCCGGGCGAGCGCTGGGGCGTCGATCTGACCGGCTCCTATGGCACCAACAACGCCCGTGGTCTCGGCTCGATCTTCGGCGGCGTACGCGCCGATCCCAACGTCGATATTTTCGGCGGCGCGATCTACCGCACCCAGGGCAACTACAAGGACGGCCAGCGCACCGAGATCGGTGACACCGGCAACCAGATCGCCGGTGGCCTGATGAAGCTCACAGTCCGGCCGGCCGAAGGCCACGAGATCAAGGCCGGCGTCGTGTTCCAGGATTATCAATACGACATCGGGCAGCAAAATCGCGGACCGACGACGACGCCGGCGCTGATCGCGTTGAACCGGGGTTCTTCGGTATATGCGTCCGACACCAAGAACACCACGGGGACGCTGACCTGGAAGTACTCGAAGCCTGACGACTACTGGTTCGACTGGAACGCCACGGTTTACGGTAACCGCACCGACAACGACCAAACCAAGACCTATCACTACTCCGCCCCCACCGCCACCAGCAATGCGCTATGCGGCGTGGGCAATCCCGGCAACAACATCTCGGGCTGCGTCGGCGACAAGCGCGGCTATGTGCTCGATACATTCGGCATCGACGTCAACAACACGACGCGCTTTCGCGTTGGCGACTGGCTCAACGCGGTCACGATCGGAGGCGACGCGTTCCAGGACGCCGTCGCAACGTTCGACAGCCGCGGCAACTCCAACGTCACGACGCCGGGCGGGCTGCGCACGGTTTCCGGCGGCTTCATCCAGTTGAAGCAGAATTATTCGACCTGGTTCGAAGCGGTCAGCGCCGTCAGGTACGATCGCTACGATCTGCATTCCCCGATCGCCGGCGTAAACGCCGGCGGCGACCGGTTCTCGCCGAAGATCACCATCGGCGTGACGCCGGTGGCGGGCTTCCAACCCTATGTCAGTTATGCCGAAGGCTATCGCGCGCCGTCGATTACCGAGACGCTGATCGCCGGTTCGCACGCCACCGGCGGCGGTCCGCCCTTCTTCCCGTGCCCGGACGGCAACGCCGCGTTGTTCTGTTTCCTGCCCAACCCGCTGCTTCGGCCGGAGGTCGGCAAGAACAAGGAAGCGGGCGTCAACCTGAAATATGACGGCATCTTCACCGCCGCCGACAGCTTCCGCGGCAAGTTCAACGTGTTTCGCAACGATGTCAGTGACTATATCGACCTCGTCGCATCGACGCCGGTCCCGCCGCCGCTGTTCCCGGTCCCGGGCGTCACCGCCAGCCAGTTCTACCAGTACCAGAACATTGCGCAGGCCCGGATCGAAGGCATCGAAGCCGAGACGATGTACGATACGGGTCTGTGGTATGTCGGCGTCTCCGGTCATCTGATCCGCGGCAAGAACCTCGCGACCAATATCGGTCTGGCGACCATCACCCCGCGCAAGGTGACGACGACGGCCGGCGTCCGCCTGCTCGACAAGACCTTGATCCTCGCGGCGCAGTGGTCATCGTTCAGCGCCAACAACGACATCCCTGCCAACTACGTGCCCTCGACCGCGTATGAGCTGGTCAATCTGTATCTGACCTGGAACGCGACCAAGGACATCGTGTTCTCGGCGTCGATCGACAATCTGCTGAACCAGTATTACCGGCCCTATGCGGTTCCCGGCAGTTCGACCGACGGCACCACGCAGAATGACGTGCTGTGGTCGAGCCCCGGGCCGGGCAGGATCTATCGGGCCGGCCTCAAGATTCACTTCGGCGGAGCATAAATTACGATAACCGACGATACACATATTCAAAACCGCCGGGTCCGCGCTGATGCTCCAGCGCGGCCTCGGCGCGTTCGTGCTACCACGCAACCCGGACTGGTACGCCCGCGAAGGCGGCGAACCGCAACAAGGAGACTTTCGAATGTTTATCGCAATGAACAGGTTCCAGGTGAAGACGGGCTCAGAGCAGGCGTTCGAGACGGTCTGGCGCACGCGCGAGTCCTATCTCGGCAGCATGGCCGGGTTCGTCGAGTTTCACCTGCTCAAGGGCCCGGTCGCCGACGACCACACCCTGTATTCGACGCACACGACCTGGGTCGACAAGGCTGCGTTCGAAGCCTGGACCCGCTCCGACGAGTTCCGCCGCGCCCATGCCCGCGCCGACAACCGCACCGGCGAGAGCCTCTATCTCGGTCATCCCAAGTTCGAGGGCTTTGAGGTGATCCAGAGCGAGCGCAAATCCAGTGCCGCGGCCTGAGGGAGCTTTGCGATGCTGAGCACGGAGCTTGCCGATCTCAAGGCGTACATGGCCGACAATCCCGGCGCTGTGATCGAGGACGTCGCGCGCGACCGCAAGGTCACGCCGCGCGCGGTGCTCGAGGCGATGCCGGAGATGCTGGTGCGGTTCGGCGGCGGCGGCGAATTCGTCGCCGCCATGCAGGATGTCGCGCAATGGGGCGAGGTGACGCTGATCGTGCACACCGACGACGCCATCTTCGAATTCACCGGCGCGATTCCATCAGGCGAAATCGGCCGCGGCTACTTCAACCTGATGCAGCCGAAAGGCCTGCACGGCCACTTCAGGCATGAGCGCTGCGGCGGCGTCGCCTTTGTCGAGCGGCCGTTCATGGGCAAGTCGTCGGCCTTCATCGCGTTCCTCAATGTCGATGGCGGCATCATGTTCAAGGTGTTCGTCGGCCGCGACGAGACCCGCGCGCTGCGCGGCGATCAGTTGCAGCGCTTCCATGCGTTGAGCGACCGGGTTGCGGCGGCCGGCTCGGCCTGACCGATCCGCAGTGACAGGCGGGAGACGACCATGCCGAAACAGCTGCTCGACGTCACGATCCGCGGGAGTTTGAGGGCGGCGGCCATTGGCCTGGCCCAGCTTCCCGGTGCGGCCTTGGCTGCCACCGACACCGCGTTGTTGCCGCGCAACCTGTCGCCGTGGAACATGTTCTTGAATGCGGACATCGTGGTGCAGGCGGTCATGGTCGGGCTCGCCTTTGCCTCGCTGGTGACCTGGACGATCTGGCTGGCCAAGACGCTGGAGATCCGCCGCAAGACCGCGCTCGCGAAGCGGCGCCTCACTCTGCTCGAAACCGACACCGTGCTGGCTACCGCCGAGCAGGCGAGCCGCGGCGGCGACGATGCGGTGGCGCAACTGATCCAGTCCGCGGCGCGCGAGGCGGGTCTCTCCGGCGGCCATTTCGACGACGCCCTCAGGGAACGCATTGCGCTGCGGCTGGAGCGTGTCGAGGCCGCGATGTCTCGGCAGATCGCGCGCGGCACCGGCGTGCTCGCGACCATCGGCGCCACCGCGCCGTTCGTCGGGCTGTTCGGCACCGTATGGGGCATCATGAATTCCTTCATCGGCATTTCCGAAGCCCACACCACCAATCTTGCCGTGGTCGCGCCCGGCATCGCCGAAGCGCTGCTGGCGACCGCGCTCGGCCTGGTCGCCGCGATCCCGGCGGTGGTGATCTACAACCATTTGGCCCGCACCATCGCCGCCCACCGCGCGCTGCTCGGCGACGCTTCCGCGATGGTACTGCTGCTGGTCAGCCGCGAGGGCGATCGCGGTGCGTTCCGGCTGTCGCGGGCGGCGGAGTAGGCCATGGGCGCGAGACTGGGCAGTGCGGTTGGCGGACGGTCGCGTCGCGGCGACGACGACCTCGTCGAAACCCACGAGATCAACGTCACGCCGTTCATCGACGTCATGCTGGTTCTCCTGATTATCTTCATGGTGGCGGCGCCGCTTGCCACCGTCGATCTCGGTGTCGATCTTCCCGCCAGCGCCGTCGAGCCGCAGCCGCGGCCAGATAAACCCGTGTTTGTCACCGTAAAGCCGGATCTGACGGTCGCGGTCGGCGAGGATGTCATCGCGCGCGGCACGCTGACTTCCACGCTCGATGGCGCCACCAACGGCAGGAAGGACGAGCGCATCTTCCTGCGCGCCGACAAGGCCGTCAGCTATGGCGACCTGATGGAGGTGATGAACCTGCTGCGCAATGCCGGCTATCTCAAGATCGCACTGGTCGGTCTCGACGGGCGAAGCTGACGGCCGGGAACACTGCCATGAACACTGCCATGAATGCGTTCGTCCTGCATGATGTCGGTGATCGGGCCGGAGTCCGCCGCTGGGGCTCGGCTGGTGTGGCCATCGTCGCCGCGCATGCTGCGCTGATCGCACTGGCGATGACCTGGACCACGCAGCGGCCGACGCCAGGCGTGTCCCTACCGGTGATCATGGTCGACATGGCGCCGGTGTCTTCCTCGCCGCAGCCGACGCCGATGGATCTGGCGCCGGGACCGGTGATGCAGGCCGCCGACGCTTCGCCGCCTGAAGCCGCAAGACAAGAGGCGGTCGAAGAGCAGATCGCGCCGACCCCGCCGCAGGAGAAGCCCGAGGTCGCCGCACCGCCGGAACAGAAGCAAGCGACACCGCCAAAGCCCGAGCCCGCAAAGCTCGTTCCGGATCAGAAACCGGCGCCGGTCAAACCAAAGGTCACCCGCGTCGAGGCAAAGAAGCCGACCGACGCGCCGCCCGCGCCCCGTACCACCGCCGCACCGCGCGCCGAACGTCAGGCGCCGGCGGCGTCCGCCGTCAGCGCCGGAGCCTCGGCGGCGGCGGTCGCTTCCTACAAGCAGATGGTCGCCGCGCATCTGCAACGCTTCAAGCAATACCCGCCGGCCTCCAAGGCCAGTGGCCAGCAAGGCACCGCGCGCGTCAGTTTCACGCTGAGCCGCGGCGGACAGGTGCTGTCCGCGAGCCTCGGCGGGTCGTCGGGACATTCCGCGCTCGATGCCGAGACGCTCGCGATGGTACGGCGCGCCCAGCCGTTTCCGGCCTTTCCGCCTGACGTGAAGCAGGGTTCGATGAGCTTTGCCGCGCCGGTGGCGTTCTATATCCGATAAAGCGGCCGGCGTTCACACGCCCTCATACACCAGCCGGGTAAAGAAGCCGGGATCGATCACGAATTGCCCGAATTTGGCGTCGAACGCGGCGCTGGGCTTGGCGGCGACCGTTTCGTCCCGCGTCTTGCCCGCCTTCTTCAGCTTGGCGACATTGTCCCTGACACCAATCAGCATGTCGCGGAATTCCTGCAGCTCGGCCTTGTTGCTGACCGGCTTGCCATGACCGGGGATGATGATGGTGTCGCTGTTAACAGCGGCGAGCGTGGCGTCGCACGCGGCGATCGTGCCGTTGATGCTGCCGCCGGTGGAGTAGTCGATGAAAGGATAGATGCCGTTCCAGTAGATGTCGCCGACGTGAACAACATTGGCCTCACCAAAGGTGACGGAGATGTCGCTGTCGGTATGCGCCGGCCCATAATATTTGAGGCCAAGCGACAAACCATTGAGCTTCATCTTGTGCTCTTTGGCGAAGACTTCGCCCGGGATGGCGCCGGCCGGCGAAGGCAGGAAGTTGTAATCCCAATCCTCGACCCGTTGAATTCCGGAGAGATGCTTGCGGGTGTTGTTCTGCGCGATGATTTTGGCGCCGGCCGCATGCAGCCACGCATTGCCGTCGGCGTGGTCGAAATGCCAGTGCGTATTGATCAGATGGGTGATGGGTTCGCTGCCGAGCGCGGCAAGCGCCGCAGCGACCCTGGCGCGCGATACACCGATACCGGCATCGACCATCACCTTGCCGTCGGCGCCGGTCAGGACCGCGATGTTGCCGCCGGATCCTTCCAGGACGCTGATGTTGTTGCGCAGTTTGTACGTGGTGATCGGCGACGCTGCAGCGCTGTCCTTGATCAGGGTGACGAGGCCTCGCGCTTCCGCGTAGGCCTGCCGGGGTGACAGCCATCCACCAGTGGCGGCGTAGGCGGCCCCGCCGACACAGCACAGGCAGAAGCCGCGCCGCGACAGCAAATTATCTTTCGAGAACTCCATGACGTTTTCTCCCCCTCCTGCCAGTTAAAGGGATCGTCTACCCGGGCGGCGTCCGGGTTCAAGCCTATCAGGCCGGCATGACGGCAGTAAGGTTCGAAGCAACGGCAAATCTGCCGGCGTGCTATTCCTTCACCGCACCGGTCAGCGACGAGACGTAGTAGTCGACGAACAGCGAATAGAACACGGCGACCGGCAGCGAGCCGAGCAGCGAGCCCGCCATCAGCGCGCCCCACTGGTAGACGTCGCCGGAGACCAGCTCGGTCAGGATCGCGACCGGGACGGTCTTGTTGGCGCTGCTCTGGATGAAGGCGAGCGCGTAGATGAACTCGTTCCACGACAGCGTGAACGAGAAGATGCCGGCCGAGATCAGGCCGGGCACCGCCAAGGGCAGCGTGATCCGCCACAGGATCTGCAACCGCGTCGCGCCGTCGACCAGCGCACATTCTTCCAGTTCGTAGGGAATCGACTTGAAATAGCCGATCAACAGCCATGTGCAGAACGGCACCAGGAAGGTCGGGTAGACCAGAATCAGCGCCAAGGGGCTGTCGAACAGGCCGAACTGCACCACCACGGTGGCGAGCGGAATGAACAGGATCGACGGCGGCACCAGATAAGCCATGTAGATTCCGAGGCCCACATAGGGGCTGCCGCGGAAGCGCAGCCGCTCGATCGCGTAGGCGGCGAGCGTGGAGGCGAACAGCGACAGCGTCGTCGAGCCGATCGCCACGAACATCGTGGTCTTCAACCAGCGCGGATAGGCGGTGTTGAACAGCAGGTGGTTGATGTGCGCGATAGTCGGTGAGGTGATCCAGAACGGGTTGTGTTCCTTGTAATTGAGCAGCTCGGCGTTCGGCTTGAACGAAGTGATCGCCATCCAGTAGAACGGGAACAGCAGGATCAGCACGAAGCACGACAGCGGCAGGTAGATCATCATCACCCGCCGCGCCCGCGAATCCCACGCCATGGTATCCGGCGTGGCGCTGGCGACGTTGGTGGAGGGTTGTGCGACGGCGTCAGTCATTGCTCTCTCCCTGCTGCCATTTGCGGCGGGCAAGGCCGAAGTAACTGAACAGTGTCGCGAACACCAAAAACGGGATCATCGAGACCGCGATCGCAGCACCCTCGCCGAGTTCGCCGCCGGCGATGCCGCGCTGGAACGCCAGCGTCGCCAGCAAGTGCGTCGAGTTGACCGGTCCGCCGCGGGTGATGGCGTAGACCAGCTGGAAATCGGTGAAGGTGAAGATGATCGAGAACGTCATCACGATCGCCAGGATCGGCATCATCATCGGGAATGTGATGTAGCGGAAGCGCTGCCAGGCCGAGGCGCCGTCCAACATCGCGGCCTCGTACAGCGACGGCGAAATGGTCTGCAAGCCAGCCAGCAGCGAGATCGCCACAAAGGGAATGCCGCGCCAGATGTTGGCCGCGATCAGCGAGAAACGTGCCGGCCAGGGCGTGCCGAGAAAGTCGATATTGGTGGTGCGGACGTGCAGCACGTCGACCAGCAGGTAGGAGATGATCGAGAATTGCGGATCGTAGATCCACCAGAACGCCAGCGCCGACAGCACGGTCGGGACGATCCAGGGGAGCAGGATGATGGCGCGGAGCAGGCTCTTGAACGGAAAGTGGTTGTTTAGCAGCAGCGCCAGCCAGAAGCCGAGCCCGAACTTCCCGAACGTCGCGACAGCCGTGTACAGCACGCTGTAGAATACGGCGTTCCACCACAGCGGATCGGTCAGC
>JAIEPP010000269.1 GCA_019748335.1 Xanthobacteraceae bacterium | reverse complement strand
GGAAAGGCGTCGTCGACGCATTTGATCTCCTGCAGGCAGACGATGTCGGGCGAGCATTCCCTGAGCCAGGTCAGGAGGTGGTCGAGCCGCTGCCGGACCGAATTGACGTTCCACGTAGCAATACGCATAAATTTGACCCGGATCGTAACCACACATTTTCGCTTTACTGGCATACCATGCGCCGCAAGCCTGTGGTAACCGTCTAGAAATAAGGCGCAAAAGTCGCCGTCAAGGGGCCGGAAACCGTCGTCCCGTCCTTTGCGGGCGGCGGGCGTGAAAAAATTATGAAAAAACGCAGCTTGATCCTTTTGATGGGTGTCGTCGGCATTGCAGCGGCCACCGCCGCTTATGCAACCCGCGCGTCATGGATGGGTGGTGGCGCCAGCGCGCAGGCGCCGCAACGCCCGCGCATGGTATCTGTCGAACTGGCCAAGGCCGAGCGCAAATCGGTCCCCGTCGACGTCGACGCGATCGGCACCGTGACGCCGATCTCCAGCGTCGCGCTGAAGTCCCGGGTCGAGACCACCATCGTCTCCGTGCATTTCGAGGACGGCGCCAAGGTCGCCGAGGGCGACCTGCTGTTCACGCTCGACAGCCGCCAGATCGAGGCCCAGATCGAACAGGCCGAGGGCACGCTCGCCAAGGATCAGGCGCAGCTCGAAGGCGCGCAGCGCGATCTCCGCCGTTTCACCGACCTGGTCGGCAAGGGCGCGACCACGCAGGTCAACGTCGACAATGCCAAAACCCAGTCCGATACCCTGTCCGCCACCATCAAGGCCGACCAGGCGGCGCTCGACAATCTGAAGGTTCAGAAGAGCTACACCCTGATCCGCGCGCCGTTTGCAGGCCGGATCAGCGCCGCCAACGTCAAGGTCGGCAATTTCGTGCGCCCGGCCGATACCGCGCCGCTCGCCGTGATCAACCAGATGGCGCCGGTCTACGTCACCTTCGCCGTTCCGCAGCGCGTGCTGGTCGATCTGCGCGAGGCGATGAAGAAGGGCGATTCCGGCGTGACCGCGACGATCCCGGGCCATCAGCGTTCCGAGAGCGGCAAGGTCGCGATGGTTGAAAACACCGTGGACGCCACCACCGGCATGGTCACCGTCCGCGGCATCATGAATAACGAGAACGAGACGTTGTGGCCGGGGACGCTGGTCGCGACCAAGCTGACAATCCGCAGCGAAGATGCCATCGTGGTGCCGACGGTCGCCGTGCAGCGCAGCCAGAACGGCAATTTCGTTTTCGCGGTCAAGGACGGCGTCGCCAAGGTGCTACCGGTGAAGGTTGACCGCACGTTCCAGGGCATTTCGGTGGTTTCCGAGGGACTCTCGGGCGACGAAAGCGTGGTGGTCGAAGGCCAATTGCTGCTGTCTGACGGTACGCGCGTCGAACCGCGGGCCAGGAAGGCGGGGGCGTAACCGATGACGCTCTCGGAACTCTGCATCCGCCGTCCGGTGATGACGACGCTGATCACTGCGTCGATTATTGCCTTCGGCGTATTCGGCTTTCGGCTGCTGCCGGTTTCCGCGCTTCCCAAGGTCGACTTTCCGACCATCGCGGTGTCGGCGACCTTGCCGGGCGCCAGCGCCGATACCATGGCGTCCTCGGTTGCCGGTCCCATCGAGCGTCAGCTCTCGACCATCGCCGGCATCTCGTCGATGTCGTCGACCTCCTCGCAGGGCACCACCTCGATCATCATCCAGTTCGAACTCAACCGTAACATCGACGCCGCCGCGCTCGACGTGCAGACCGCGCTGACCATCGCGCAGCGGCGGTTGCCGATCGAGATGATCATTCCGCCGACTTTCCGGAAGGTCAATCCGTCCGAATTCGCCATTCTGTTCATCTCCCTGGCCTCCGAGACGCTGCCGCTGTCGGCGGTCAACGAATATGGCGACATCACCATCGGGCAGGCGCTATCGCAAATCCCGGGCGTGGCGCAGGTGGTTATTTTCGGCAGTCAGAAGTTTGCCATTCGCGTTCAGGCCGATCCGGAGGCCGCCGCGGCGCGCGGACTGTCGCTGGAGGATATCCGGGCCGCGGTCTCGCGGGCCAATTCCTCGACACCGGTCGGCACCCTGAACGGGCCGAAACAGGACGTCGCGCTCCAGGCCTCCGGCCAGATGGCGAACGCGGCCGACTACCGTCAGGTCGTCGTCGCCTGGCGTAACGGTTCGCCGGTCAAGCTTGAGGAGGTCGCGCGTATCTATGACGCGGTCGAGAATGACAAGATCGCGAGCTGGTTGAACGGCACCCGTGCGATCGTTCTGGCCATCTACAAGCAGCCTGACGCCAATACGGTCGCGGTCGTCGATGGCGTGCTTGCCAAGCTGCCGGCATTGCGGGCGCAGATTCCTCCCTCGGTTTCGATCAACGTGGCAATGGACCGCTCGGTCTCGATCCGGCAGTCCGTCGCTGACGTCGAGGAAACCCTGCTGATCGCCATCGGTCTCGTCATCATGGTGATTTTCCTGTTTCTGCGCTCGGCATCCGCGACGTTTATTCCGGCGCTCGCGGTCCCGATCTCGCTGTGCGGTACCTTCGCCGTCATGTACGCCCTCGACTTCTCCATCAACAACATGACGCTGCTGGCGCTGACCCTTTCGGTCGGATTCGTGGTCGACGACGCCATCGTGATGCTGGAAAACATCGTCCGTCATATCGAACGCGGCATGCGGCCGTTCGAGGCCGCGCTGAAAGGCGCGCGCGAGATCGGCTTCACGATCATCTCGATTACCTTTTCGCTGATCGCAGTGTTCATCCCGGTGCTGTTGATGGGCGGAATCGTTGGCCGCGTGTTCCGCGAATTCGCGGTTACCATCGCGGTTGCGATCGTGGTTTCCGGCTTCGTATCGCTGACCTTGACGCCGATGCTGTGCGCACGTGTTCTGAAGGCACATGACGCCACGAAGAAGCTGAATATTGTGCTCCGGCTGTTCGAACGGGTGTTCGATTCATGGCTTCGCGCCTACGAATGGGCGCTCGACTGGGTGTTGGCGCGCAAGCCGATGATGCTGGTGATGACGCTGGCGACACTGGCCGGCACCGTTGCGCTTTACATCGCGGTGCCGAAGGGATTCTTTCCCCAGGAAGATACCGGCTTTCTGTTCGGGACGACGGAAGCGGCGACCGATACTTCGTTCGAAGCGATGTCGGTCCGGCAAAAAGCGCTGGCGGATATTCTGAGCAAGGATCCTGCGGTTGAATATATCAACAGCACGGTTGGCGCCGGCGGCCCCAATTCGACGGTCAACAACGCGCGGCTGTTCATCGCGCTGAAACCGCGGAAAGAGCGGGAAGCCGCGCCGGTGGTGATGGCGCGTTTGCGCCAGAAGGCCACCCAGGTGCCGGGAATGCAGGCATTCTTTCAGAGCGTCCAGAACCTCAACATCGGCGGTCGTCCCTCCAAGAGCCAGTACCAATACACATTGCAAAGCGGCGATACGGAATCGCTCTATCGGGTGGCGCCGGAAATGCGCGAGAGAATCGCCAAGGTACCGGGCCTGCTCGACGTCACCACCGATCTCTACATCAAGAATCCGCAGATGACGGTCGATATCGACCGCGAGAAGGCCGCGGTCTACGGCATTACGGTCGATCAGGTTCGCAACCAGCTCTACAACGCCTACGGCGCCCGTCAGGTCGGCACCATCTACATGCCGACCAACGACTACCAGATCATTCTGGAAGTGCAGCCGCAGTTCCGCGTCGATCCGTCGGACCTGTCGAAGCTCTACATGAAGACTTCCAGCAACGCGACCATTCCGCTCTCGGCGGTGGCGAGGCTAGTGCCCTCGGTCGGGCCGTTGCAGATCAACCACCAGGGCCAGCAGCCGGCGGTGACGATCTCCTTCAATCTGGCGCCCGGTTACTCGCTTGGCTACGCCACCGACAACATCCGCGAGCTTGAGCGTTCTTCGAACCTGCCGCCGACGATCTTCTCCGGATTCTCGGGGACGGCGCAGGTCTTCGAGGACTCCAAGAGCGGGCAGGGCGTACTGATCCTCGCCGCCATCTTCGCCGCCTTCGTGATCCTCGGCATCCTCTACGAAAGCTTCATCCACCCGATCACGATCATCTCCGGCCTGCCGTCGGCCGGTATCGGCGCGATCCTGACGCTGATGCTGTTCGGAATGGAGCTGTCCGTCATCGCGATGATCGGCATCGTGATGCTGGTCGGCATCGTCAAGAAGAACGCCATCATGATGGTGGATTTCGCGCTGGAGCGCCGCCGCGTCGGCCTCAGCGCCGAACACGCGATCCGCGAGGCGGCGCTGCTGCGGTTCCGCCCGATCATGATGACGACGTTCGCCGCGATCTTCGGCACGCTGCCGATCGCGATCGGCGCCGGCGCCGGCGCCGAACTGCGTCAGCCGCTCGGCGTCGCCGTGGTGGGCGGCCTCTGCGTCTCGCAGTTGCTGACGCTGTTCATCACGCCGGTGGTCTACATCTATCTCGACCGCATCGATCGCCTGCTGAAGCGCCGGCTCGAACCGCCTCACGAGGAGTCCGGCGATGGCGAGCGGCCGCACGCGGTGGCGGCCGAGTGAGCCCGGCAACGGAATATTAACCCCGTCATCTTGCCGCAAGGCCAATTAACGCCGTCGAAGAGTTACCGGGCCTATTTGCATATATCGCGCAAAAGGTTGGTACAGCATGAAATCGTCCGGTGAACTGATGGCACATCTGGTCGTGCGCAACGGTCCGCTGGGGAAGTTGCTGGGCTGGATCAGCGGATTCTCGGCCATTGACCAGATCGGGGCCGGTGAAATTACCGATCGCGAAATCAGCCGGATTCGCGCCCGGCAGATCGACGCGGTGACTCGGCTGGTGCCGGTCACCATGACCGTCAACCTGATCAACGTCGCGATCATTCTGGCGCTGTTCTGGAACACGGGTTCAAATCTCTTCCTCGGCCTGTGGTCGCTGCTGATCGCTGCGGTTGCCCTGATGGCGGCAAGGGCATGGACGCGCGCGCGCCGCGACAGGCCGCAAGGGGCCTCCTTGCACGCCATTCACCGGACGACGTTGCAGGCATTCTTCCTTGCCGCGATCTGGGGCGCATTGCCGCTGGCCTTGCTGTCCAAATCGGGACCGGCGGATCAGATGATCATTGCCTGCCTGATGACGGGAATGATCTCCGGCGGCGCATTCACGCTCTCGACGGTGCCGCGCGCTGGGCTGATCTACACGTGGACGATGGCGTTGGCCTCTGCCGGAGCGTTGTTCCTGGCCGGCGACAAGACCCACGTCTTCACCGCTGTGTTTCTAATGCTTTTTACCGCCTTCATGGTCCGCAACATCGTCTCGCATGGCAACCTGTTCCAGAACAACCTGCGGGCACAATTGCAGCTCGAGCGACAGACCGAGATCATCTCGCTGCTGCTCAAGGAATTCCAGGAAAACGCCAGCGACTGGCTGTGGCAGACCGATGCACGGGGCAGGCTGATCGAGGTGCCGGAGCGGTTCGCCGAAGTGGCGCAGATGCCGTTGCCGTTGCTGAAAGGCGCGGATTTCGCCGAATTGCTGGAGATGCTTTGTCCCGACGACGCGATCACGGCTTCCAACATCGCAGCTCTGATGGCGCGGCGTGCGCCGCTGCACGAGGTCAACGTGCGGGTCGTCACCGGAGGACAGACGCGGCTGTGGTCGTTGACGGCAAATCCGAGGGGAGACAGCGACGGCCAGTTCCTCGGCTACCGCGGCTTCGGCCGCGACGTCACGGAACGCTGGCGTGCCGAGCGGGCGGAGGCGGAGAGCCGGGCGAAGTCCGATTTTCTCGCGGTCATGAGCCACGAAATCCGCACGCCCATGAACGGCGTGCTGGGACTGGCGGGCATGCTGCTGGAGACCAAGCTGGATTCGGAACAGCATCAGGCGGTCGCCACGATCAGGGACTCCGGCGACAATCTGCTGCGGGTCCTCAACGACATTCTTGACCTTTCGAAACTGGAGGCCGGGCGCTTTCAGTTCGAGGTCGCCGACTTTTCGCCGAGCACACTGATCGAGTCCGTTGCCTCGGTGATCCGGACCAGTGCCGACGACAAGGGACTGAGGGTTGTGGTCGAACTTGACCCGTCGCTTCCGGCCTCGCTGCGCGGCGACGTTGCGCGAATCCGCCAGGTGCTGCTCAATCTCGCTTCCAACGCGGTGAAATTCACCGAACAGGGCGCGGTGACGATCGCAGCCATCTGTCATTCGCGTGGCGACATGCTGGCCCGGGTGGAATGGACCGTCTCCGACTCCGGCATCGGCATCGCGCCCGATCGCGTCGGCCGCCTGTTTACCGATTACGAGCAGGCTGATGCCTCGATCAATCGCCGCTTTGGCGGCACCGGGTTGGGGCTCGCGATTAGCAGGCGCATCATCGAGCAGATGGGCGGCAAGATCGGCGTCAGTTCGGAGCCGGATCAAGGCTCGACATTCCGTTTTTCGCTGACATTGCCCTGGGGCGATACATTCGTCGCCGAGCCATCAAGGGATCGGGTTGGCGCCGACGATCTCAAGGCACGCATCGCCGCGTCAGGCCGCCCGCTGCGGATCCTGATCGCGGAAGACGACGCGACCAACCGTCTGGTCGTCAGCAAGATGCTGCGGGAGTTCGACGCCGAAACAACGGTCGTGACCGACGGCGCGCAGGCGGTGCAGGCGGTGTCGGAAACCGACTACGATCTGGTGCTGATGGACGTGCAAATGCCGGTCATGGACGGCCACGCCGCGACGCGGGCGATTCGCGCCGGCGGCCTCCATTCGCTGCCGATCATCGCGCTGACGGCCAACGCCTTTCCTGAAGACGCCAAACTGTGCCGCGAGGCGGGGATGTCCGACTTCCTCGCCAAGCCGCTGCGCAAGCAGACACTGGTGGTCACGATGCTGCGGGCGTTGGGTCCCGCACCCGAGCAGGCGAATCTGTCGGTCGAACCGCCGCCGACGAACGACCCGGCAAAGGCTCAGCCTGCCGCGCCGGAACAACGAAGCGTTGCCCCGGCGAATGAAGTTCAACCCGTGAGTTGATCGGCTCAGATCGAAAAGCTGGTGCCGCAGCCGCAGGAGGCGGTGGCGTTGGGGTTGACGACGCGGAACGAGGCGCCGATCAGGTCGTCGACGAAGTCGACTTCCGAACCGGCCAGGAACGGCACCGAGGCCGGATCGACCAGCACCACGGCGTCCTCGCGCGCGATCACGAGATCGTCCTCGGCCTTGGCGTGATCGACGTCGAACTTGTACTGGAAGCCGGAACAGCCGCCGCCCTCGACGGAAATGCGCAGCATGGCGCCGTCGCCTTCGGTCTTGAGGATTTGCCCGATGCGGCGCGCAGCCCGCTCGCTGACGGTGATGGCAGTGGTCATGGCAGCTCTCCGGTCGTCGGCGTCATACCCAATTCATTTGGTATGCCGTATCAGACATAGTTAAGTGCACAATCACGTGGAATCAAATGGATAAGGACTAAAAAACGTGTCGGTCGGAATGGCTGCCTCCCGCGCGCTTTATGCCTGCGACCCCGATTCCAGCCGCGGCCGGCTGTTCGCGGAGCCCCCCAGCAAGACCCGCAGCCCGTTCCGGCGCGATTGCGACCGGGTGATCCATTCCACCGCCTTTCGCCGCCTCAAGCACAAAACCCAGGTTTTCGTGTTCCACGAGGGCGATCATTACCGCACCCGGCTGACCCAGTCGCTGGAAGTAGCGCAGATCGCCCGCGCTTTGGCCCGCCAGCTTGGGCTCGACGAGGACCTGACCGAGACGCTGGCGCTGGCCCACGACCTCGGCCATCCCCCGTTCGGCCATGCCGGAGAGCGGGCGCTGGACAAATGCCTGCAGGCCCATGGCGGCTTCGACCACAACGCGCAGACGCTGAGGGTCCTGACCTCGCTGGAGCACCGCTACCCTGCGTTCGACGGGTTGAACCTGACCTGGGAATCGCTCGAGGGCGTGGTCAAGCACAACGGCCCGCTGACCGAGCGGAGCGGGGTCGCGGCCGGGCGCTACCGCGAAAGCGGAATTCCGGTCGGCATTGCCGACTTCAACCGGACCTTCGATCTGGAACTCTGGAGTTTTGCTTCGCTGGAAGCGCAGGTCGCGGCCTTTGCCGACGACATCGCCTATGATGCCCACGATATCGACGACGGCCTGCGCGCGGGCCTGTTTGGCGTCGACGATCTCAAGGTGATGCCGCTGACGGCAACGATCATCAGCGACATCCGCGCACAATACCCTGATCTGGACGATGTCAGGCGCGGCGCCGAACTGGTGCGCGAGCTGATTTCCTACATGATCGGCGCGGTGGTCGCGGAAACGCAGAAACGGCTGGACAGGGCGCAACCGCAATCCGCCCACGATATTCGCCACCACCACCAGCCGATGGTCGCGTTCCCGGATTCCGTGGCCGGAGAGGAGGCCGCGATCAAGGCATTCCTCAAGCAGCGGATGTACCGCCATGCACGGGTGATGCGGGTGATGGGCGAGGCGGAAGGGATCCTGTTCGATCTGTTCGCGCGCTACCAGGCCTCACCCGGCGACCTGCCCGCCGAATGGGTCGAGGGATCGGAGCGTGAGAGCGAGGGCGAACGGGCGCGCCGGATCGGCAATTTCATCGCCGGAATGACCGACCGTTTCGCCCTGATGGAGCACCAAAGGCTTTTTGACTCGACCCCGGATTTGCGTTAGGCGGCGGCCATGGCCAAACCTGCTTCACAACACCTTTTTGCCGATGTGCTCGCGCGCGTGCACGCGATCTGCGCCGTGCTGGCTGCCGAGGGCCAGTGGCCCGCCGGCATCGATTTCTCCCGCGTCGTGGTCGAGCCGCCGCGCGATGCCAGCCATGGCGATATGGCGACCAATGCCGCGATGGTGCTGGCCAAGGAGGCAAAAGCGAAACCGCGCGAGCTTGCCGACAAGTTTGCCGAAAAGCTGCGCGCCGACGACATGGTCGCTTCGGTCGATGTGGCCGGACCGGGCTTCATCAACCTGACCTTGAAGCCGCAGGTGTGGGCCGACGCGCTGCGCACGGTGCTGCGCGAGGGAGCTTCCTACGGCAAGAGCGCGATCGGCCACGCCCAGAAGGTCAACGTCGAATACGTCTCGGCCAACCCGACCGGGCCGATGCATGTCGGCCATTGCCGCGGCGCGGTGTTCGGCGATGCGTTGTCGAGCCTGCTGCAGTTCGCGGGCTTTGCGGTCACGCGCGAATACTACATCAACGACGCCGGCGCCCAGGTCGATGTGCTCGCGCGCTCGGCTTTCCTGCGCTACCGCGAAGCGCTCGGCGAGAATATCGGCGACATTCCGGAAGGGCTTTACCCCGGCGACTATCTGGTGCCGGTCGGGCAGGCGCTGGCGGCCGAGCACGGCGACAAGCTCAAGGCGATGTCCGAAGGCACATGGCTGCCGATCGTCCGCAACAAGGCCATCGCCATGATGATGGACATGATCAAGGGCGATCTCGCCGCGCTCAACATCAAGCATGACGTGTTCTTCTCGGAGCGCTCGCTGATCGAGACCGGCAACAACAAGGTCACCGAGACCATCGATTTCCTGCGCTCCAAGGGCGATATCTATGAGGGCCGTCTGGCGCCGCCGAAGGGCAAGCCGGTGGAGGACTACGAGGATCGCGAGCAGACGCTGTTCCGGGCCACCGCCTACGGCGACGACGTCGATCGTCCGCTGATCAAGTCGAACGGCGGCTATACTTATTTCGCCTCCGACATCGCCTATCACAAGAACAAGATCGATCGCGGCTTCCTCGACATGATCGACGTGTTCGGCGCCGATCACGGCGGCTACATCAAGCGGATGCAGGCGGCGGTGAAGGGCGTCAGCGCCGGCAAGGCCTCACTGGACGTCAAGGTGGTGCAACTGGTCCGGCTGTTGCGCGACGGCGAGCCGGTGAAGATGTCAAAACGCTCCGGCGATTTCGTTACCTTGCGGGAAGTGGTCGACGAGGTCGGCTCGGATGCGGTCCGGTTCATGATGCTGTTCCGCAAGAACGACGCGGTGCTGGATTTCGACCTCGCCAAGGTGATTGAGCAGTCCAAGGACAACGCGGTGTTCTACGTCCAGTACGGCCATGCCCGTGGCCACTCGGTCTTCAAGAACGCCCGCGAGATGGTGCCTGGCCTGCCGGAGGACGACGCCGGCCGTGCGGCCTACCTCGTCGACGCCGCCGTGGAGCGGCTGACCGACCCGGCGGAACTCAGCCTGCTCAAGCTGCTGGCGCTCTATCCCCGCATGATCGAGGCTGCCGCCCTGGCACACGAGCCTCACCGAATCGCTTTTTATCTGTATGATTTGGCCAGCGAATTTCACGCGCTTTGGACCAGGGGCCGGGATTTGCCCTATTTACGCTTCATTATGACTAATGATGCAGAGATCACAAAGGCGCGGCTGGCAATGGTCCAGGGCGTCGTCTCGGTTCTGGTATCGGGCTTAGCCGTTCTCGGCGTCCACGCCCCAACCGAGATGCGGTAGGCAGGGGCGAAGGCCCTCACGAATGGGGATTTGTGGGGGATCCGGCAGGGGCCAATTCGGTTGTCAGGTTTCGCTGACATGGCGGGTTGCCGCTGTCCCGAAGGGGATGCACCACCACAATGGCTGATCGATATCCGGACCGACCTTTTCCCAACTCCGACCACGACCGGGGTGGCGATTCCCACGGCGGGGGCCGCACGGAAGGCGATCCGCTGGCGGAACTGGCAAGGCTGATCGGACAGACCGATCCATTCGGGGGCGCCGCCAAGGCGCCGCCGCATCCGCTGCAGTCGCGCACCAATCCGCGTCCGCAGCCCTACATTCAAGATGACGAGGACGAGCCTAGCGCCGCCCCGATGCCGCCGCCGTGGATGCAGCGTGCCCGGCAGGAAGTACCGCCACCGCCGCCGCAGCAGGACTACGTTCAGCAGGACCAGGACTACGCGCATCATCACTACGTCGAGGAAGAGCCGGAGCAATACCAGCCGGCAGCGGTGCATCCGCTGCATCGTTACGCGGCCCAGCCGCCGGCCGCACCCGCGCCGCACTCCACTCCCGCGCAGCACTATCGTCAGGACTATCAGGAAGAACCGCACTACGCCGACGAGCCGCATTATGCCGACGAGGCACCGCAGGCCGATCCGGCGCGCTATGACGACGCGCTGTACGGTCGGCTCGAAGGCCAGCAGGAATTCCAGCGCGACCCGGCCTATCCCGACGATCCCTACGCCTATCAGGA
>JAIEPP010000022.1 GCA_019748335.1 Xanthobacteraceae bacterium | reverse complement strand
GGATCGGCGCTGAAAACGCCAAGCTTGTGACCGATATTCAGGCCGGTCTGAGCGCCCTGGCCGATCTTCTTCAGCACGCTCCAGAAGCTCTGCAGTTCCATGTCCGTCGGCGGCGCAGCCGCGGCGGGTTGCATGCCGGTCGGATCGGCACTGAAGATGCCGAGGTTATGACCGATGTTGACGCCGGTCTGAACGCCCTGGCCGATCTTCTTCAGCACGCTCCAGAAGCTCTGTAGCTCCATGTCGGTCGGCGGCGCAGCGGCGGCAGCAGGTTGCATGCCGGGTTGACCCGCGCTGAAAACGCCGAGGTCATGACCGACGTTCAGTCCGGTCTGAACACCCTGGCCGATCTTCTTCAACACGCTCCAGAAATCCTGGAGTTCCATCTCCGAGGGTTGAGCCGCGCCGGGGACGGCTGAAAACGGCAGGAACCCGCCGCCAATTTTTCCGACAGTACCGCCGATCCCCTGTCCTCGCTTGCCGCCGAGCAGACCCCCGATAACTCTTCCAGCGACGCCGCCGAGAACGGAACCGAATATCCCCTGCGGGTTCAGCTGACTGAAGTCCTCGGTGCCTTGTTGAAGTCCATTCATGGTTGAGGTCTCCTCATGTGTTGCCTGACCTGTGAGCGACGCGCCCTGCAATGACAGGGAGCACTCGGCGCACGAATGTGCGTTAGGCTGATGTTACGCGCGTGATCGTGAGGCAAGTGTCATGCGGTGCGTGAAAGTGCCGTCAAAGTGGATGATGCCGGACAAAGTGAGCCAGTGTCAGGTGCGGAACATGCGCCTGATTTCGCGTTGCAACAGTTCGGTTTCTCCCTCCGGCATGACGCGAACTTCCCGCCACAGCACGGAGCGGCAAAGATCATACTGACGCAAAGCGTCCACCCGACGCCCTTGCTGGGCATAGCAGCGCATCAGGATGCGGTGCACGCCCTCCTGCAATGGATCGACCGCGAGTATGCGCTGCGCGAATGCGATTGCGATGTCCGTTTGTTCGCGCCCGCCGACATCCAGCAAGCAGGCAATGGCCCGCATGGCCCGCATCCGCAGCCGTTGGCGCTCGGCGGCAAGCCACGCTTCAAACGCACAGGAGGTTGAACTGATGCCGTCGAGAAGTTCCCCGCGATAAAGCGCCGCCGCGCGCGCCATCCGTTCCGGACCGCCCTCGTTCAGGAGCCGCTCGAACTCCCCGACATCGGTATTGACGGCATTCGGACAGACACGAATGTCGTCGCGGTCCGCGGAGATCACGTCAGCGTATTGCGGCAGCGCGCGGTGCAAGGTGAGAAGGGCCTGTCGAAGGCTTGCGCGCGCCCCGAAGTGTCCGTCCCACAACAGTGCGGCGAGCTTGCCACGTGAATTTCCGTGGGGTGAGTTAAGGGCTATGTAGCCCAGAAGCATCGCAGCCTTTCGGCTCGGGATCAGCACCGCTACACCGGAGACCGGCATTACCTCGACACCGCCGAAGAGATTGATCTGCAGCAAAGACATTCTCTTCGCTCCCATTAGTTGCAGCGAAGGTTCCGGATGCCGAGCATCTTCCAAAACTGGGACAAGGCCAGCTGTCGGCTGCGAAGCCGGGATGCTTTCATCCTACAACCTGAGTTAGACAAAAGAATGGAATTCGCGTCGTACCTTTTTGATTAGCGTGAAGTTCGTGAAGTTAAATATGAGGTACGCCACACTCTCCGAAACGGAGTACGGTCGAAACATATCCGGGGCCGGCAGTTGACGCATTGTTGATGCGTGAAGCGGTGTCGTGGTCGAGTTCGTCCGGCAATTCGGCGAAGGTGCAAGCTGTCTCGATCGGCGCGCATCCGCCGCCTGCGATCGACGGCATTTCGTCTGCGTGACAAATTGCCGCGAAGCATTCCCTATCGGCGCCATACAATTAGCACCTGATACGGCTGCCAATGGTCGTGACCAATCGACGGTTCGGGATCGGGCTTCCCGAACCGGACGTGGAAGCGTTTGCATTCACGTTCGGCTGATGGCGCTACCTTAACATCAGGCGTCCGATGGCGGATGCATCATCGCCGGCATTGAGCTGCGAGCAGGAGTTCTCACGTAAAAGGGAAGGCGTTCTCACGTAAAAAACAAGATGTCGAAAATCTTCGACGTAATAAAATCGAATCGTTCTCAAATCCAACGCCCCCGCGTCGCGGCATCATTAAAGAGGAACCCACGGCACACCTAAAAAGCCAGCCTGTCTGATATCAAAGCGATAACAGAGTTGCCCTTTCGTCGTCCGCGCAATCACCAGGCTTGTCGCGCCCCATTGGGCAGATCTCCTGCAACGAATGCGGCAGCATCGACACAGCATCGACACCGGCATGTTCAATCCTGCGCAACGCTCACTACGCTGGGCACGACCCGACAGCACGGCTGTCCGATCCATGGAAGTGCATTGCAGCAAGCGCAGCGGTGAAATGCGGCGACGCAACACACGCACCTCCCCGACGATGGGGCCAATCCACCGCGACTGGAACAACTGAAAGTACCGCGCCGTCTGCGCATGGACGCTGGCAACGTGATGTTGCGCATCGATCGAACGTCGCGCATTTGAACGAAATGGTGCGTCGAATTTGACGCTCACGATTTACTCGAACTTTAATTCCAGTGCCCTAGTTCCCGGTGATCGAGAGTTCCATTTTCAATTCGAGACACATGCACGTGCCGATATGAGCCAATGACTAGCCCCGCACATCTCCGGAACGGAGACGTTCTCCTTGCGATGATCCGCACCCGCCGGTCGCGGCAACGGATCATTCCGGGCGTCCTTTTTCACTGCCCAAGTTTTCACTGCCCAAGTTCTCACTCCCAAAGCCGCGCTGCGAGAGACAACAGCGGCCTCTGCCCAAACTGGAATGAATATGAATTTAGCACGTGAATCGGTCGAGCTCCTGGGGCAGATGGCATGGATTTTCCTGTTTGAAGGTACCCGGCATGGCCTGAGCGACCGCGACTGGATGGCGCTGCGTTTTCTCGCTCGCGCGAACCGGTTCTCGAGGACGCCTTCGGCGCTGGCCAGTTATGTCGGCGCAACCCGGGGGACTGCCTCATACATCGTCAATGAACTCGAGAAAAAGGGATACCTGGAGCGGACCCCCTCTTCCAAGGACAAGCGCTCGGTGACGCTGAGCGTCACATCGCGCGGAACCAAGTTCCTGGAACGCGACCCCACCAACGTACTCGTGGACGCGCTTGCCGCCCTCGATGACGTCAGCAAGACCCACTTCCGCGACGCGCTCCGGCAAATGCTGGACCGATCGGATACGGCCCAGCAGAGACGCCATGCCGACAGCTGCAGGCGATGCATGTTTCTCTGGGAAGGCCGCGCGGACACCGAGGGCGGCCCGTCCTCCGAGTTCAACTGCCGGCTGTTTCGCGCGGCCATCGCGGAATCGGAAATTGACCTGCTATGCGCCAGCTTTGAACATCGCCCGCAATAGTCCGGGCGCCGCAAGATACCGGATCAAGGCGACGCTCTGCGTGCAGGCAGGATCATCCCGGCGCTGGACAACACGGCCAGGTGTCCATTGTCGGTCCTGATTTCCTCGATACGACCAAGGCCCGGCACCTGTTGTCCAAGCACGGCTTCGATGACACCGCCTGGCCCCTGCAGGATCGCAACACCTTCATACGCCTGCTTAACGGACCATCCCTTGACCGCGTTTCGCGACGCCGGCGCCCGTTCTGACCGTGGCAGCGCCCCCGTAACCTCGGTGTCGAAGCCTGTCGATGTCGTCGCCGCCATCGATCGCGCCGGAAGTTGAGGCTTTGACGCCGCCGGATCCGGCACAGGGGCCGACGCCTGCGCCAAAGCGAGCTTTTCGATCCTGGCATTGGACGACGAACTGGTCCGCTCGACACGGTCGAGGTTTTCGGCGAACCGGCCGAAGCGATCCGTTGTCGTCTTGCTCGAAAGATCGACGGCCGTACGCAACCCATCGAGATTTTCCGAGACGCCCGCGACCTGCCGGCGCAGCTGCGCGACCGTCTCGCGGAGATTTCTGATCTCCGCGCTCGTCGTGCCCCCCGCTTTGCTCGGCTGCATGGTCAGATACAGGGTCGCGCCCGTACAGGCGGTCACCAGCAGACCGACCGATACCGTCAACGCCGCGAACGGCACGACCCAGGGCGGACGTGGCGCCGGCGGTCTGGCCACAATGACGGCTGGCCGCACGTCCACCGACGTGACTTTCGGTATGGCCATCTTGTCCAGCCGTACCTTCGCACGCATCCGCTTCAGTTCTTCCAGCGCTTGCTTTGCCAGCGCTTCATCGGTCGCCGTCGAGCTGCGCTCGCTGCCTGCCGCAGGCCGCGCCGCATATGTCGAATTGAGCTTCGGTTCGCGCGCTTCCCAGGCCTGCGGTCCCGTGCCGGAAACACCTGCGGATTCGTTCGGGCGGGCCTTGCCGTCGGACGTCATATCAACTGCTCTCGTCTTGCCAATTCATCAGGCAACGCTAGCGCCCCAAGCTTGCCTGAAACCAGCGGTTGCCGCTTGCGCAGTGCGGCATCAGGGCAACAAGAGGGAATAATCTGTCCTGCAAATATTGCCTCGCGATGCTCGCCGGAATTTCGCATGCGTACGGCCGGCTCCGAAAGTCGGCGACGGTGCCGATATGTACGAATCGACACAACGCGCGCAAACACTAAAAAATGCTTTAATTCCGCCTTGTCGGCGACAAATGATGATCGCCCGAAACAAATCTAGTTTTGCTGCTTAACAATTTGATGCTCCCAGAAACAACAAGCAACATTTCGAAAAAACCAACAGCATAAACTCCGCGTACCAAGCGGTTAGGTCCGCGCGCTTGATCGCGAATCAGCAATTTGTCACTTTCATAAGCGTAGTGATTCTCGCCAGTTGGCGAACCGACCGACCCAGAATCAGCGGTGCTTGGACACAATGAGAAACTTTGCACAACTTTTTTGAGTCGTTTCGTAGTCAGCTCTGCGAGCCTTGTAGGCGCTCGCCGGGTCTCATTTTGTAGCGTGCAGTACCGAGTTGAAACAACAGGCCCGCAAACGCAGGCACTGAACGCGTAAGGCTACCTGCGAAAATCAGTCACCTAACCAAAAACAACCATTCGCAGGAAAATGTCGTCAAACAGCATGGCCGCTCATACCGGACGGGGTCATCACACTACCTTCCCGCTGGTCCAAATCGAGCGCGAAACAGGGGCGAAAGACCGATGTATATAATCGTTGATGATCGCGAAATGGTCGCGAATGGCTACGTTGGCGGGCTCATTCGTGAAGGTGTCTCGTCGATCGGCTTCTCCTCCAGCGAATTCTGGAGCTGGTGGCAATCCGCGAGTGAGCAAGACCTGGGAGCGATCGACGCTTTCCTTTTGGGAGACTACGAAACCCGCGAAAGTCTCCCGCGGGCCGTCCGCAGGCGATCGACGGCTCCCATCATCGCCATGAGCGGCCTCAAAATGCTCAAGAATACGCTAGAGCTCTTTGAATCCGGGGTGGACGATGTGGTGCATGTTCCAATTCATCTTCGCGAAATTCTTGCGAGAACTGCGGCTATCGCCCGCCGCAGGGGTGGTGTGGTGGCGCAGCCGAACGAAGACAGCATCCAGGTCTTCTTCAATGGACGCGATCCGGAAATCGGCGGCCGTGCCCTCACCCTGCCGCGCCGTGAGTTGCGCATCCTCGAATATATGGTCAGCAACCACGGCAAATGGCTCACGAAGACCCAGATCTTCAACGCCGTCTACGGCATATTCGAGTCGACGTTCGACGAGAGTGTGATCGAGAGCCATGTCAGCAAGGTACGCCGGAAACTTCGCAGCCGCCTCGGCTTCGATGCCATTGAAGCGCGGCGATACGTCGGATATCGGCTGGAAATACCGGCGCGAGACACCGTCGAACCGTCGATACAGGAGCTTCCGGACGTCGGGATCCTGCTGAACCGACCGCATGCCAGCCCGGTCGCCTACTCCTCCGCCGGCGGTTAACTCCGGCGACAAGGCACCGGCGAAAGACCAACAGCTGCCTCTGCGCCCCCCGGGCGCAGAGGCAGCTGCATTTTCAGTCGCCAACAACGATGTGAAGCTGCGGGGGTGGCCTTGCCGGCCGAGCGTCGCGCACCGATTCAAGCGGCACCGCATCGTGTCCGTGGCAGGCACGTATCGGTCAGCCCGACACAATCTCGTTCGAAGAGCCCGCCCGGTCGGAAGACCCCGCCGCTGCCGGCACCGCTTGACCGGCTTCGGCGCTACGGCTTCTTCTGGAATTCTTCTTTTGCGACGTAATTGAAATCCTCGACCAGCACGTCCTTGACGACATCACCGTGCATCCGCTCGTTGACGCGCTGCTTGATGGAAGCGGTGAGGACCGTCAGGTCGTAACGTGCAAGCTTCCTGAAATCCATGCTTTCGTCCGCATAGATCTTGCGAAAAACCTCGTCCACGACGAACGGCTCGGGGGGAACGGAAAGCTGATGCAGGGTCCGGCCTTCGACGGTGTAGACGAACTGGGCGACGATGTAGCCCCGCACGCTGCCGTTTTCGACCATGGGTATGCTCAGCACCCGTGTCTTCTGGTACTGCAGGCCGTCCAGAAATTCTTCTCTTTGGGGCAGCAGGCCGCCGTTTTCGCCCATATAGACCACCGCATAGCTTGCGCCGGCGGTGAGAATGCACACCCAGAGCCCGATCAGCAGCAGGCGGATCATTTGTGTGCCCACGAAATGCCGGCGCTATACGTGCCGTCGGACTCGGCCTCCCGAATTGCCTTCACGATGATCGCGCTCACTTGACTGACGGCTTCGAAATGCATTTCCAGGACCGCGCGATTCCGCTCCAGCTTCTGGCGCAGCTTCTGGATTTCCTCCGTGATCTCGGCCTCGCCGCCGAGATGCATCCACGCCCGCATCAGGCGGACGAATTCCAGCATGCTCCGGCTCTTGCGCGTGCTGAAATCGTCGAAATCGATTTTCTTTCCGGTCTCGAGCGCGGTCGTTTCCTCGTCCACGACGTTCTGAAGTCGTTGGATGACCGCGAGCAGGCCGCGCAACTCCTCCGAACTGACGTCGTCGGTCGCGTCGAACGCCGCTTCGCCAACGGCATCCGTCAAGAGCACCGGCAACATCGCGTTGCCCAGAGGCCCCTCCCACTCGTTCCCGGATTCCGCGTCGCGCGGCTCCACCGTCGTGCTCGCCAAGCCATCATCCTGCATATGAAGTCCACCCCTCAACCTTCGTCAGCCATTCCAGCTTCATGATCCGGCCTTTCCTGCTTCGTCCCGCTGCGCCGCCGAGGAGGCAAGCTGTTTGGCAATGCCGATCCCCTTGCCCTGCGCCAGCTGGTTGCCGAGCTGTTCCGCCAGCATCGACCGCCAGACGTTGCCGGCGGTCCCCTTTCCGAACAGGTCGTTCGTCTGCTGCGGCAGCATCGTCTCGACGAACACCTGAAGGACGAAGGCCTCGAACTTGCGATACACCTCGCCCGGCCCCGGCGCCTTGATCACCCGCACCGGCGCGGCAGCGCTCGATGGACCCATGTCAGCCTGCGGCGTCGTTGCCGGCGATGGACCGCCTGCGGCACGCGCGGCCGCCTTACTGAGCTCCTTGGCCTTGTCGGCCTGGGAGTCCATTGAAGCGGCAAAATCGGCATCCGAAGGCTTCAAGGCGTCGAGCTTCGCCGTCGCCTGGCGCTGTGTCGCCGGATCCGCCGCCTCCAGCACGTCGAGCACAACATCGGATGTCGGTGTCACAATCATGTTCGATTCCAGCTACTTGGTCGCAGACGTCAAATCGCGCATACCGGCGTTGAGATCGGACATTTCCTCGAGCGAACGCTTCTCCGTCTCGCGAAGCTTGTCGGCCAGAGCCGCTTTGGCGACCTGTTCCAGCCGCTTCACACGGCGGTTCGCCAGTTGAACCTGGCCGAGCTGTCGGGACGACTGTGCCTTCGCGGCGCGAGCCCCCACGCTCGTATTCGCCAGGCGCCGCGAGATCGATTCACTCGATGATCCCGTCGGGAGCGCATTTCCGTTGAGGGCGCTGACCAGATAGACCTGCTCGTCCTGCAGGGCCAGCTCCCGTTGCCGCATTTGCGCGAGCTGCCATTCCGACAGCCGCAGTTGCAGCTTCATCAGCGATACCATGCGTCCGAGCTTTTCCGCGCGCGACTTCATGGCCATCACTCCGCCAACCAGGACGACATGCCGAGCATGAACTGCGTCAGCAGCTCGTCGCTGGTAAGGTAGAGCAGCAGGAACCCGCCGAACATGACGAACGGAACCGAGATGAAATAGACCGGGATCGCCGGCGTCAGCTTGTTGATGAGCCCGACTGACAGATTGACGATGACGGAATAGACGATGAAAGGGCTGGTGATCCTCAGCGTCAGCACGAACGCCTCGGATAGCCGGCTGACCAGATGCGAAAGCCCCATGTCGCCGCCAAGCCTGTCGCCGGGATGCCAGACGTCATAGGAATTCATAAGCCCCTTCAAGACCTGCCAATGCTGGTCGGTCAGAAAGAACAGCGTGGTGACGGCCGCCATGATCAGCGGTACCAGCGCCGGCGCCGGCTCGGTATCGCCGACCTGCGTTCCCGGGATGCTGCTGAGCCCGATCGCGCCCGCCATCGCCGTCAGCATGGTCTGGAGCGCGAGGAAGAACATGCGCCCGCCGAGACCGATGATGCCGCCAATCAGGAGTTCGGTGCAGATCAGGAAGGCGAGCGTCAGCGGCGGAGCCTCCGTCACCAGGGGTTTGAGCACCGCGAGCAGGATCGGCGCCAATGCGAAGCTGGTGACGATCGCGACGAACAGACGGACCTGAACCGGAATATTGACGCTGGAGAATCCCGGTACCAGCATCAGGCAGCCGCCGATGCGGCAGAACACGATAAACGTCGCCAGCACGCTGTCTGCGAGGCCGCTGATCACGACACCGATCCGAGCGATCGAATTTCAGCGCTGCGGGCGACCTCGACATGCGACAGGATCGGCAAGGTCGGGAATACCCGCTCCAGGATCATCCGGACGTAAGGACGGGCCTCCGGCGTCACCGCCAGCACGACGTTGGATTCCTTCTCGTTGAACTTCCGGATCGCCGCGCTGGCTTCGGTCGCGAATTGCTCGATCAGCCGCGGGTCCGCGTCGAATTCGACCACGTCGCCCTTGGCGTCGCGCTTCAGACTCTGGTGGAACGCGAGATCCCAGCGATTTCCGAGCCTGATGACATTGAGCACGCCATTGTCCGCAAGATCGCCGCAGATCTGCTGGGCGAGACGCACGCGGACGTGCTCGGCAACCTGCTCCGAGCGCCTGACATGGGGCGCGACCTCGGCAATCGCCTCCAGAACGAGATGCAGGTTCCTGATCGAGACCCGCTCGGCCAGCAGTATCTTCAGGATCGCCAGCAGGCCCGAATAGGAAATCTGTGACGGACAGAGGTCGTCGACCAGGCGCTTGTACTCGGGATCCAGCCGGTCCAGCAGGCCGCGCATGTCCTTGTAAGACAACAGCTGGGCGAGGTTCGTCCGGATAATCTCGCTCAGATGCGTGAGCAGCACCGACAGGTTGTCGACCGGCTTGCAGCCCTGCCGTTTGACCTCTTCCGCGAAAGCTTCGGTAACCCACAGCGCCTTCATGCCGAAAGCAGGCTCGACCACCTCGTCACCGGGCACGTCGGGCTTGCCGTCCTTGTCGACAAGGACCATCACCTCCCCGAGCCGCAGTTCACCCTGGGCCACCCGCGTATCGTGGATCCTGATCTGGTATCCCTTGGGGTCGATCGACAGGTTGTCGGTGAGCTTGATCTCGGGGATGACGAAACCATACTGCTTGGCGAATTTCTTGCGTATCTTGCTCACACGATGGGCCAGCTCGCCGCGGGAGCCGAGCAGGTGAACCGCCAGCTGGCTTCCCAGCGAGAGCTCGATCTCGGCGGTCTTCAGCAATTCCTTGACCGAATCCTTGGCATCGGCCTGCGCCCGCTCATCCGCCTTGCGTACGTCTTCCTTCTTCTTCGCGGCCGCCTGCCGCCGCGGCAGTGAGTAGCCGACGAAGGCCATCACTCCGCCGAGCAGCGCGAACGGCACCAGCGGCAGTCCCGGCATGATGGCGAGGACGAACATCATCAGCGCCGCAGCGCTCACGGCGCGGGGATAGCCACCGAGCTGCCGCAGCATCGCCTGCTCGGCCGAGCCTATGGTTCCGCCCTTGGAAACCAGAAGTCCCGCCGACAGCGACACGATCAGGGCCGGCATCTGCGATACCAGGCCGTCGCCGACCGACAGCTTGGTGTAGACGTCGGCGGACCGCGCCAGCGTCATGCCGTGATGGGTCACGCCGATCACGATGCCGCCGAAGATGTTGATCGCGGTGATGATCAGGCCGGCGATGGCGTCGCCGCGCACGAATTTCGAGGCACCGTCCATCGCGCCGAAGAATGAGCTCTCCTCTTCGAGCTCACGGCGTCGGCGCTGCGCCTCCTTGTCGTCCATCAGGCCTGCGGAAAGGTCCGCATCGATCGCCATCTGCTTGCCGGGGATGGCGTCGAGGGTGAAACGTGCGCCCACTTCGGCGATACGCGTCGCGCCCTTGGTAATCACGACGAAGTTCACCGTCACCAGGATCGCGAAAATGATCAGGCCGATGACGAAATCGCCGCCCATGACGAACTTGGAAAACCCGGCGACGACGTAGCCGGCCGCCTGCTCGCCTTCGCCCCCGCGTGACAGGATCAGGCGGGTGGTAGCGACGTTCAGCGCCAGCCGCAGGATCGTCGCGATCAGCAACACGGTCGGGAAAGCCGAAAAATCCAGCGGACGCTGGATCCACAACGCGACCATCAGGATCAGCGCCGACAGTGCGATCGAGAACGCCAGCCCGAGATCGATCAGGAACGGCGGAATCGGCAGGAACAAAATCGTGAGCATGGTCACGATTCCGGCCGCAAAAAAGACGTCCGTGCCCATTCGTCGCGGGGCCGGAAGTGTCGCAGTCAACGCATCGGTCATGGGTCACCGGCAGCAAAATGTCGTCGCCAATGTGCCGTGCAAAGCTTACGCGAGGGTGGCGCGACTGGTCGCGCCGGTCAGAATCCGTGCTCGATCCGCGAATAGACCGTCTCGGTGAAGGTCGATAGATGGGCACCGATGAAGGAACCGGAAACCGCGACGACCACGAGGATCACGATGATCTTCGGAACGAAGGT